>JAIEBL010000173.1 GCA_029069015.1 Clostridiales bacterium | reverse complement strand
CGTCCACCTTGAACATGGACTGCACCGACTCGCTCAGATCGTGGGCTTCCGCTTCGCCGCGCGATATGATTTTCAGTTCCTCGTTCAAATCGGGCGCAATCTCTCTGAGGCACTCCACCAAAACGGGATTGAACGCGCCGCACTCCCCCCGCTCTATCATAGCAACCGCCTCGTCGGACGGAATGGGGGCTTTGTACACGCGGCGGCTGATGAGCGCGTCGTACACGTCGGCTAGCGACACCGCCTGTGCCGCAATGGGAATGTCGTCGCCCTTGAGCCCGTCGGGATACCCCTTGCCGTCGTACCGCTCGTGATGCCAGCGGCAAATCGCATACCCGATTTTGACGAGCGCCTCATCGCCTCGGAAGGGAATGGCGGCGAGCATGTTCGCGCCCTCTTCCGCGTGCTTTTTCATTGTTTCGTACTCTTCGCTCGTCAGCTTTCCCTGCTTGTTGAGGATTTCGGCAGGAATGGCGATCTTTCCGATGTCGTGCAGCGCCGATGCCAAGCCGATAAGACGAATGTCTTTATAGTCGAGCGCGTACTTATCCGTCTTTTTTACGAGCTGCTTTAAGAGCCGCTCGGTGATGGCGTGCACGTGCAAAACGTGCAGCCCGCTCTCGCCGTTCCGAAATTCCACGATGTTGGAAAGAATTTCGATCATCAGCGCGTTGTCTTTTTCTTTCTGGTAGATCTGGTTGGAAAGCATGTCTTGCACTTCGTTCTGTTTGAGCGCAAGCATATAGTTGCTCGACACGCGATGCTTGACCGTGCGTTCGTCGAACGGACGGTTGATATAGTCGATTGCGCCCAAATCGTAGGCGCGATCGATATATACGCCGCTGCTTTCCGAGGAAATCATGATCACGCGAATGGTTTTGAGCCACCCGTTTTTGTTCATCATCGTCAGAACGTCGAACCCGTCCATTTCGGGCATGACGATATCGAGGAGCATGAGCGAAATTTCCATGCCGTGCTCGTGCAGAACGCGCATTGCGTCTACGCCGTTCTCCGCCTCGATGATCTCGAAATCGTTTTCAAGGATATCCGAAAGCAGAGCGCGGTTGAGCGCCGAGTCGTCTACGATCAGAATCTTTTTCTTAATGCTGTCCATTCCTCTCCTTGCCGCACGCATGCAAGTCGTACGGCAAACGCCGATTTCGTCTGATTTCTATTGTACCATGCTTTCGGTTTTTTGGCAAGTACCTAGGCTTCGTTTTTTCATGCATGGAAAGCCGCTACGCTTCCGATTCTGCGCGAAAGCGCGGCGCACAGGCATTGACATTTGTATAATTTCATGGTATAATGAGTAATGAAGACTTAATTGCTTTCAAAAACACAACAGGAACCGTGAATGAAAGATTACTATAAAATTCTAGACGTACGTCGGCAGGCGACCGAAGCGGAGATCAAACTGGCTTACCGCAACACGGCAAAGAAGTATCATCCGGACCTTACGCACAATGCCGACGACGTTTTGCATCTACAAGAATTAAACGAGGCGTATACGGTGCTCAGTAACCCCGTAAAGCGCGCCGCCTACGATGCCGAGCTCATAAAAGCCGAGCCGCGTAGCAGCGCCGTGCGCCATCCGCGCCCTTCGCAAACAAAGGACACCGCCTCTCCGCACGTTGCCGAAAAAATGAAAGCGGCAATGAACCAGTACTACGAAGAAGGCTACGTCGCGGGTTACACCGCCGCAAAAGCGGAAGCTACCACCTCTGCGAGCAGCTTAGACGCAAAAGCCGCTACGCTCGCGCAGGAAAACGAAGCGCTTCGGCGCGAAATCAAAACGCAGATCACGGCACGGCAGGAAATGGAGCAAAAGCTTCTTGCACAGGAGCAGGCGCTTAAAACCGAAACGGAATATGCCGACGAGCTTGCCATGCGCTTAGAATGGGTAAAGGACGCCACGACCACCACCGAAACGGCCGAGATCCCCAACCCGCTCGTCGTGAGTGCGCAGAAGTTGGAGCAACTGATCACGCAGCTAAGCCAGGATATCGATCGGCAAAAAGTCGATACGCGCACGATTGCCGAGAGCATTGCCACGATCGCGCAGCAAGAGCGGCGCAAGCAGATCGGCGAAGAGCTGAAAGAGCTGCAAGGCGAAGTCGAAAAACGCAAGAAAGAGCTTGCGGACATCAAAGCCATCGAAGACAAAAAGCGCGCGGTCGCCGACCTCGACAACTACTTTGCATCCATGGAGCAGCGCGCCGCAAATTGGTCGAAAAAAATCGTAGCGGATAAACAGCTTGCCAAGTCTACGCTGTACGATGCGCTCGATATTCTCATTTGGGCAACGGGACAGGAAATCGACGAAGCGTATGCAAACCTTATGGCGCAGTACGCCGACCAGCAGAAAAACCCCTCGTGCGCCGAATTCCTGCAAAAGGCGCGTGCCGCCTACGCGGTATTGAGCGTCCCCGCAAAACGCAAAGAATACAATAAGTCTATCGTCTATACCGATC
>JAIEBL010000172.1 GCA_029069015.1 Clostridiales bacterium | reverse complement strand
CGAGAAAGCGTCTTTGGGCTTTTCGTCTATATACTTTTCGTTAACGATTTTTTCGGAGTAGCTGACGGTGGCACTCTCGGTTTGGCGCCGAAAGAGTTCGTTCATGATGGCCGTCGTATCCGAGAATACGACTTCCCGAGTAGGTTCGGGTTGGGCAGGGGGGAGAATTTCTTCCTCCGGCTGTTCTTCTTCGGGTTCGCCGAAAGTTTCTTCTTCCTGTTCGATTTCTTCTTCTACGAGTTCTTCTGTTTCTTCCGTTTCGTATTCGTCTTGCGGTTCTTCCGTTTCGAGTTCGTCTTCGAGCGGCTCGTTGATTCTGTTGTTGTGGGCTTCGTCTTTTTCGCTGTTTGCCGCAGCTGCTCCTTCGGCCGCTTTAAAATCATACTCGCGGTCGGAAATGAGTTTGTCTATGATCGTGCGGGAATACTCCCAATCACTTTGATTTTGGATGAACAGCTCGCGCCCCATTTCAGTCAGCGTAAAATACTTTCTGCGTCCGCCATTTGACTTTGCACCCCAGTACGCGCGCACTAAGCCCTTGACTTCCAACCGTTTAAGGCAACTGTAAAGAGTGGGTTGTTTCAATTTATACTGCCCACTGCTTTTTTGTTCGATTTCCCGAACGATATCGTATCCGTAGCGATCGCCGTCGAAAAGGGCTTTTAAAATGATCGTATCGATATGCCCTCGAATCAAATCGCTTTGTATCGTGTTTTCCATACAAACTCCGCTTTGTAGTCTTTTCATATTGTATACTTTTTTTTTGTGTTTGTCAATAGAATACTATTTTACGCATAGCATTTTTTAAAATTGCGGTAAAATATTTGCAAGAATTTTGTCGATGCGGTATAATAGGAGTGAAAAAGCTTGCAGGCAACGGTTTTCTTTGCATGAAAGCGCGCCGAGCAAGTGTGTTTATCCCAAAAGTGTTGTAAGGCAAGAAAAAGAGGCAATCGTGTCAACCTATTTAATGTATCAAAGTACTTTTGAAACCATCGTGGACGAGTTCGATTTTCTGGGACGGATCAAGCCGTCTGCGATTTTGACGTATTTTCAGAATGCCGCCGTCGCGCATGCCGATCTGTTGGGTATCGGGTTTGAGCCGATGTAAGCGAAGAATCTTTGTTGGGTGTTGAAT
>JAIEBL010000171.1 GCA_029069015.1 Clostridiales bacterium | reverse complement strand
TCGGTCGCGTCGGTGATATACACGGTGGTTTCGATCCCGTTTTGCGGGAAAGATTGTACCCCGCCTCGATTGCCGCGTCATACGCTTTGGTATCTTTCTTGTTGTATTTACTGTCATTCGTTGCGGCAATGATCTGATCGGCAAGCGGGTCTTTGAAGTCGTTTTTATCGTAAGTCGCCGCTACGTTGGGACGGTAAAAGGTCTTTGCGGGGTACTTCGTCAGCACTTCGCCCATGCCGCCGCAATGATCCTCGTCGGGGTGCGTTAAAATCGCGTAATCAAAGTAGGCGATCGTATTCCCGTCGCTACCTTTTATATTGTTTTCTATGTACGTCAGTAGTTTATCTCGGTCCTTGGCTTTGGCGGCGTCGATGAGCATGGTCCGTTCGTCGGGAAACTCGATAATGCAAGCGTCGCCCTGCCCTACGTCCACGAAATGTACGTTCAGGTCTTTGCCGACGTCATCTTCGGTTGCCGTGCCGCCCGCAAGCGCGGTATCTAAGCTGTTGCCGCCGTACGCCGATTCTTTCACGCCCACGAGTCCGAGCTTTTCGTTGATCGCGTCCGTCCAGATCAGACTGAGGGCAAGCGCCGCAATCAGTACCGCCGCAACGACCACCCGGATGATCCAAATTTTTTTCGTGTCGCTCTTTGCCTTTGCCATTTTTTCCTACCTCTTCCCTCTTAACTTCTCTGCCATTTCGACCGCCCCTTTCTCCTGTCATTTCGACCGAGCGAAGCGAGCGGAGAAATCTCTTCCACTCTTTCCGTTTCAGACCCCTCGGCTACGCTCGGGGTGACGCGGGGATATCTTTACCTTTTCACTCTTCACTTTTATTTATTACTTCGAAAATTTCGTCCAAGCGCGCTTTTGTCGCTTCGTACCCTGCTCGGATGAGCGCCGCGCGCCCTTCTTTTTCTTTGACCGAGTACGCCGCCGTATCGGGCGCGATCACGACGTCCGAAAGGCGAAGTCCCGTGACCGACGCATTCGCCATCATGATACCGAACGTGGCTTTGAGGGTATCGAACAGCCCCGTGCCCATCGCACCCCGACCCCGCGAGGCGTGCACGTCGACCGTGATGACTTTTTGCGCGCCGAGCATGCGGCACACGTCGGCAGGCACGTTGTTCAAGATGCCGCCGTCCGCTAAGTATTGCTCTCCCAAAACCACGGGACGGAAAAGAAAGGGAATGGCGCAGGACGCCGAAACGGAAGCGAGCAAGCTGCCCGAATCGAGCACCGCAAGCTTTGCGGATCGGAGGTCGGTCGCCACCGCCGCAAACTTTTTGGGCAGCCGCTCAATCATAACGTCGCCCGTAAGTCTGCACACGAGCTTCCCTATATTATACGGGTCGCTCGGCATAAAGGGCACACCGCTCCGCACGCTACCTAAGTCCACGCAGAGCGCATAGCTTTCGGCTTCGCGTGCCGATACGCCCGCCGCATACAGCGCACCCGCCAAACTGCCCGCACTCGTGCCTACCGTGATATCGAACGAAAGACCTGCTTCCTCGAACGCTTTGAGCGCACCGATATGCGCAAACCCTCTCACGCCGCCGCCCGATAAACACAATGCCGTTTTCATGCCGTTGTTCCTCTTCATTCTATATATAGAATGCGCAAAAAGCCGAAAACTTTATCTATTCTTTCACCGCTTCCGTTTGTTTCAGCCACAGCGCGACCGAAGCGTCCGAAGGCATGCGCCAAGATCCGCGCGGCGAGAGCGAATGCCCGATGGAAACGCCGTCGGGTGCGCAGGAGCGTTTGAATTGCGCGCCGAAAAACCGCTTGTAAAACCGGGCAAGAGGCTGGCTGTACTCGTCCGCTTCTCCGCCGAACACTTCCGCCGCAAGACGCAAAACCTCTTCGGGGGGCTTTCCGCCGAATATCGCATGATACAAAAAGAAGTCGTTCATCTCGTACGAACCGATGATCTCTTCCGTCTTTTGCGCGATCTTTCCGTTTTCGGGCGGTAAAAGCTCGGGGCTGATTTCCGTACCGAGCACCGTGTGCAGGATTTCCGCCCACGCCCCGCCAAGCCGCTCTGCCTCGTATGCGACGAGCGCCTTAACAAGCGTTTTGGGAATGGAAGCGTTCACGTTATAGTTAGAGAAATGATCGCCGCCGAACGTGCACCAGCCGAGCGCTTCCTCACTCAGATCCCCCGTCCCCACGACCAGTCCGCCCTCGTGGTTGGCGGTGTCCATGAGCACCATCGTACGCATACGGGCCTGCGCGTTCTCGTAGGCGCTGTCGTGCGCGCCGTTATGCCCGATTTCTTTCAGGTGCAATGTCACGCTCTCTTTGATACAAATTTCGCGCGCCGTCGCCCCAGAAAGCTCGCAGAGCTTCGCCGCCGAATTTTTCGTTTTGTCGCTCGTCCCGAAGCAGGGCATGGAAATCGCAACGAGCCGCTCGTGCGGTAAGTGCAGCATATCGAGCGCACGAAGAGAGGTAAGGAGCGCAAGCGTGGAATCGAGCCCTCCCGACACGCCGAGCACGAGTTTTTCGTTTTTGACGGCGCGCATACGGGAAGCAAGCCCCGTCGCCACTGCCCGCATGATTGTTTCGTACTCTGCCTTCTCGCAAAGAAAAGGCAGGTTGGGTGTTATCGGCGTTTCATCGATCTTTATTTTTTGAGCGGTCACTTTCGCCCTTTTTATTTCTTCTAAAGAAAATGCGCAAATGCCGATTTCGTTGTATGCAAAAGGCGGGTTCTCGTACAGTACGTTTCCGTTCGCGCAAACCGCCGCATACCCCGAAAACACATCGTCGGTCGTGCTCTCGCCGAACCCTGCGCACGCATAGACCGCCGCGCCGCCTTTCGAACAACCAAGCGTCAGCGCACGCTTGCGCTTTGCTTCGCCCACCGTATAGGCAGTCGCCGAAGGGATCACGGTAATCGCCGCGTTTTTTGCGCCGCGTGCTTTCCAATCCACGCGCAAGGAGAGAGAGCAAATATCGGGCATTTCGCCTTGAAACTTTCCAACTTGAAAATACCGTTTTTCCTCTATCGTAAGGGTATTTTTCGGCACGGCGCAGAGTTCCGCGCCGTCGCGTAGCACCACCGTTACGTTCAGTATCTTTCCCTTATACTGCCGCGGTAGTCCCACCACGACCGTTGTTTTTTTGCCGCGCGTCGCTTTCTTTACCGCTTCGAGTGCGTCTTCCGCACCTTTTAAAAGTACGGCGCTTTTAAAAAGATCGCCGCACGTTGCGCCCGTCAGGCAAAGCTCGGGAAAAACGAGCAGATCCGCCTCCTGCCTTTCCGCTTCTTCTGTGAGCCGAATGATTTCACGGGCGTTGGCGTCGGGGTCTGCCACGCTGACGCGCGGCGAACAAACGCCTATCCGTACTATTTCCGCCATACCGAAGTTCCCTCCTTTGCGACAAACCGAAACGCGTATTTTTTATTTGTCCAAACCGTTTTTGTACGCTGCCGCCATGCGGATAAAATATTCGTGCACCGAAGTGTCGTCCGTAAGTTCGGGGTGAAAGCTCGTCACAAGCATGTTGTCTTGACGCGCCGCCACGATATGCCCGTCAAGCTCTTTGAGCACCCTAGCCGAGC
>JAIEBL010000170.1 GCA_029069015.1 Clostridiales bacterium | reverse complement strand
CTGCACGCTTGCGGGCGAGCAGAAAAAGCTGTACGGCGCCACACTCGCGCTCATCAAGGAAAGCGTCGAATCGGCGGGGAGAGGCGTCAACAAAGTCGTCGTGCTCAGTATGCTTACGAAGCTGCGCCAGATTTGTTGCGAACCGCAACTCGTTTTCCCCGAGTACGACGGCAATTCCGAAAAACTCAATACCTGCCTCGAACTCGTGCGGTCGGCGACCGAAGCGGGACACAAAGTGCTCATTTTCAGTCAGTTCACGTCTATGCTCGAAATCATCCGCAAGCGGCTCAACGAGGCGGAAATCACGCATTATCTCTTAAAGGGCGACACGCCCAAAGCAGAAAGGATCAAGCTTGTCAGCCGTTTCAACGCCGACAATACGCAGGTTTTCTTGATCTCGCTCAAAGCGGGCGGCACGGGGCTGAACCTTACGGGCGCGGACGTCGTCGTGCACTACGACCCTTGGTGGAACGAGTCGGTCATGAACCAGGCAACCGACCGCGCCTACCGCATCGGACAGGATAAATCGGTGCAGATCTATAAGCTGATCATGCAGGACAGTATCGAACAGCAGATCGTCAAACTGCAAGCGCGCAAGAACGCCCTTTCGGGTCTCGTCATGAACTCGGCAAGCGGCGGCGTGAACCTGTCGTACGAAGACATTCTGGCGCTTCTTTCAAACTGAAAGGGGTAGCAAAAGGTTTTGTGAAAACAAGAGGGAATAGCGATATGGTAGAAAATAACAATCAACTTTCCACGTCGGCGGAAGATTACTTAGAAGCGGCGCTTATGTGCACCTTGCGCGGCGAACGCATAAAGGTCACGACTCTGTCCGAGCATCTGGGCGTGTCTAAGCCCGCCGTTACGGCGGCGCTCGGCGAGCTCGTCGACAAAGGTTTCATCGCACGCGAAAAATACGGTGATATCACGCTTACCGAGAGTGGCAAACAAAAGGCCGAAGAAGTCTACCAAAAGCACCGCCTCATGCACGACCTGCTCGTAAAGCTCGGCGTCAGCGAACAGCAAGCCTCTATCGACTGCTGCAAAATCGAGCACGTCCTTTCTCCCGAATCCATTGCCTGCATCGAAAAGTTCGTCAAGGGCGAGTAACGATGAGTGGCGAATTGATATTTGAAAACCGAGAAGCGTTCAGAGAATGGCTGACGGAGAATTGTCTTTCCGATGGCGGCGTTTGGCTGCTGTTCGGGAAGGGCGGCGAGGTAAAAACGCTGACGGCGGAAGAGGCGCTCGAAGAAGCGTTGTGCTTTGGGTGGATCGACGGGCAAATGCAGCGCATCGATGATAAGACGTACAGAAAATATTTTTCCATGCGCCGCGCAAACAGCAAGTGGTCGGAGAAGAACAAAGCGCTCGTAGAGAAATTGGAAGCGCGCGGGATCATGACCGCGTTCGGTAAGAAGAAAATCGAAGAAGCCAAACAAAACGGGCAGTGGGACGCGCCCAAGCCCGCGGCGGTGACGGACGCACAGATCGACGACTTATCCGAAGTTTTGCGAGGTTATGAGCCTGCCTATACCAACTTTCAAGCTATGTCGTTATCGGTCAAGAAAACGTACGTCAAAGCGTATTTGGACGCAAAGACGGCGGCGGGACGTGAAAAACGGATCGCTTGGATGGTGGACAGACTGAATAAAAACTTAAAACCCATGTAAGGGAATTTTCGGCTTTCCGCGGACGGAAAGCTTTTTATTTTAAAGGCGGCGGGGAAGATTATGGACAAAGAAGAGTATCTGAAACAAATCGAAGAGGTAAACGCAAAGGGTAGGTTCAAACCCGATTGGGCGTCGCTTTCCTCTCACAAAACGCCCGATTGGTACTATAAGGGAAAACTCGGTATTTTTATCCACTTCGGGATATCCAGCGTGCCCGCGTTCGGGAACGAGTGGTACGCGAGAGAAA
>JAIEBL010000017.1 GCA_029069015.1 Clostridiales bacterium | reverse complement strand
GCGTCACTGTTAGTCACGCCGTCCAAAACAGTGGGTGCTATTTGAAACGTCGTTTCGTCTGCTTGCCCGCCGTGCACCACCTTTGCGGGATTGATTAATCCGCAAACGCGCTCGAAATGCTTCGCGGAAATCATTTTTCCGTAGGCGGGGTTTTGCAGCGGGTTTTCGCCGAACTGCTTTACGATTTGCTTTTTCACCTCGGCGATAAAGGCGTCTTTCACGCTTTCATGGCAAAGGATATAGTCGGGGGCAACACAGGTCTGCCCGCAGTTGAGATATTTTCCGAATACGATCCGTTTGGCGGCGAGCGGGATCTTTGCCGTTTCGTCTACGATACAAGGGCTTTTGCCGCCCAGTTCGAGCGTGACGGGCGTCATGCGCGACGCGGCTTTTTCGTATACGAGTTTGCCCACCGTTTTGCTGCCCGTAAAGAAAATGTAATCGAAGTCGGCGTCTAAAAGACAAGCGTTTTCCGCTCTGCCGCCCTTAACCACCGACACGAGCTCGGGCGGGAAGACCTTTGCAATGATTTCGGCAACCACGTCGGTTGTCGCGGGACTGTATGCACTCGGTTTTAAGACCACCGTATTGCCCGCCGCAATCGCATTGACGAGCGGTTCGAGCGAGAGCAGGAAAGGATAGTTCCAGGGGCTCATAATGAGCACCGTGCCGTAGGGCGAGGGAAGACGGTAGCTTTTTGCGATCCATTGCGCCACGGGCGTTTTGACTTTTTGGTTTTTGCAGAACTTCTTGATATGCTTGATTTGGTAGGTCAGCTCACTCAAAGTGAGCCCGGTTTCGCACATGTAGCTCTCGGACGCGCTCTTGCCTAAATCGGTTTGTAGCGCGCTGGCAATTTTATCGATGTTCGCGCGAATTTCGGCTTTGAGTGCGAGCAGGTATTTCTTGCGCTGTTTTACGTTCAGTGTATTGCCTGCGAAGAAATAGGCTTTCTGCGCTTGTATGATATTTTCTATTTCGGTTGCGTTCATGCCATCACCTCACGGTATATTTCAATAAGCTTCGATTTGTCCCAAAGCACGGGAACGGGGTAGAGCGGATAGGCCTCTTTGTAGGCGTAGCGGCTAAGAAGCGGGAGATCCTCTTCCTTGATTTCGGGGAGATTGTCGGGGATACCAACGGCTTTCGAGAGCGCCGTAAGCTTATCTTCAAAGAGGTTCGCCGCTGTGCTTTTGTCCGTTTTCTTATCTGCCCAGCCGCAGTAAATGCAGATCTTTTTGAGTTTTTTGTAAATGTGCTTGCCGTACGCTTTCAGAACGGGTTGCAGTAGAACGGCGTTTGCCAGTCCGTGCGGCGTATTGTATTTGCCGCCGAGTGCATGCGCGAGTGCGTGCACGTAACCCACGTACGACTTCGAAAAGGCACGCCCTGCGTAGTGCGAAGCAAGCAACATATTTTTCAGTGCGCTCGCCTCGTGGCTGTTGTAGGCGTCTTCCAGATTTTCGAAAATCAGTTTGATCGCGCTGAGTGCATCTTTGCGCGTCCCCTTGGTGGTAGAACGCCCGATGTAAGCCTCTATGGCGTGCGTCAGCGCGTCCAGCCCCGTGCTCGCAATGATGTGCGAAGGCAACGAGGCAAGAACCTGCTCGTCCAACACCGCGTACTTCGGAATGAGCGGAAAGTCGTTGATGGCGTATTTATGCCGCGTCTGTGCGTCGGTGATGACGGCGGCAAGCGTCGTTTCGCTGCCCGTACCCGCCGTGGTGGGAACGGCGATGAGGAGCGGGATTTTCTTACCCACTTTGAGTATGCCCGCCATTTTGCCGAGCGACTTTTTGGGGCGTGCGATCCTTGCGCCCACCGCTTTGGCGCAGTCGAGCGCCGAGCCGCCGCCGAACGCCACGATGCAGTCGCACGCTTCTTGTGTAAAGAGCGCACGCGCTTCTTCGCATATATCCGTGGTGGGGTTCGGAACGACTTTGTCGTATACGCAGTAGGGTAGCCCCGCGCTTTCAAAGGCTTCGAGCATATTGTTGCAAAGTCCCAATTCTTTCACTGTAGGGTCGGCAACGAGCAACGCTTTGTGCTTGCCGTTTTCTTGCAAAACGCGCGGCACGTCGGTTGTAGAGCCTATGATTTTCGGATTCTTGTAGGGCAACAGGGGAAGCGCAAGGCGCATCGTCCCTTCGAATATTCTTGCCCAAGCTTTTTTAAAAACGTTCATTCTTTTCCTTCCAATTGTATGATATAATTTTCGAGATTGTCCGCAATGCGCGAAAGCGTCTGATAAAAGGCGTCGCGCTCTTTGTCAGTCATAAAACTGCCGCCAGCCGTCACCGCGCTCTCCACCTTTTTTTCGATTTCCCGCGCAACGGTAAGCCCTTTTTCGGTAAGCGTAATATGCGCCCGATACGTTTTGCTTTCCTGCGATTGCACCTGCGCCAAACCGTGTTGCTTCAAATCGGCTACGTTACGCGACACGGCGGCTTTGTCTTCGTTGCATTCCGAAGCAAGTTGTGCGGGCGTCAGTCCGTCGCTGTGCCGGTAAAGGTGAAACAGACACATAACGTGCGTTCCCTTCAGTCCCATGCTTTCCATTTCCGCGCTCTTGATTTTCTGCACCGCACGGTAGAGCCGCGCAATATCCCGCGTGAACGTCGTAAATACATTTTCCATAGCGAGTACCGTCTTTTTGTTTTCCGCTTTCAAACAGCGTTCTATACCATTATAACTATATTTGTTGATTTGTCAACAAATATAGTGTGCCTGTAGGAAAATCATACAAATTCTTTACAAACGGTTGCGCGTGTGCTATACTCTTGGCGGGAAGGAGAGCGTGCGATGAACATCAAAAAGAAAGCATATGTTTTGGAAGAGTTGACTTTGCTCTACGTTACCGTAGACGGCGTGATGAGTTTTACGGTCGTACCGACGGCGCTTGCGGACAAAGTCAAGGATAAAAAGTTCGAGCGCAATAAGCCGATGGTACAGGTCGCCCTGCTCGGCGACGTGGGCGAGCGCGAATATTTTTCGGGCAACTGTATGCAAAACGGCTCGTCCTGCTTTGAATTTTCCTATGCCGATCAAAAGGTGTACGAGCGGGAAGACGGCACGGAAATCGTCACGGTTTTCAAAAACGGCAAGGGGCAAACCTTCGAGCACCACGTGACAAAGCCGCACGGTGTGAACGCCTTAGCACTGCATAATGTGCTGATAAACGACGGAGCCGATATAACGGTGGAAATGATCGCATCGGCGAGTATCGGCGCAATCACGCCGTTTCGCGAGCAGAACGATGCCGATTTCTTAAAAACGTATCGCATGAAAAGCTGTTGGAGCGGCGAGGGAAGACTGAATGTAATTCCGGCGACCGATCTGCAACTCGAAGACGCGTGGTCGAGCTACGGTATCCGACAGGACAGGATCGGACAGGTCGGCTCGATGCCCTGCCGCAAGTATATGCCGTTCTACGCGGTGGAAGACATAGAGAACGCATGCGTTTGGGCGATGTCGATCGAAGCGCCGATGAGCTGGCAAATCGACGCGGTGCACCACCTCGGCGCGATCAGTTTGACGGGCGGCATAGCCGATTTTTCGAGCGGGCATTTTCGCATAAATCTCAAAAAGGGTGAGTTGTTTAC
>JAIEBL010000169.1 GCA_029069015.1 Clostridiales bacterium | reverse complement strand
GTATTTCACCTTGTTCGTTTGCAAAGTCCCGATAAAGTGCCACGAAAGCGGCAGATCGCACTTTGTCAGGAACTCCTGCACACGGTTCTCGCCCGCTTCCTTAATGCCGATTTGCGGCAGTAGCGCAACCAATTCTGGCGGGACGCATTTGGTCGCGGGCACAATGCGTATATTGTCCCGCCTGCCCGATTTTGTCCGCGCGGCTTCTATGCGTTCGCGCAGCCGCTCGTACGATTGCCGCAAATCGTCTAAGCCGCGAATCATGCGAGCACCCGCTTTGCAATATGCTGTGCAAACAGTTCGGTAAGAGGGATGCCGTTTCTTTCGGCGTTTTGCGTATAGGCAGAGCTGTTGGCTTCGATGAACAAGAACTTTCCGTTCTCTTCCATAAAGTCTGCCGTCCCGAAGTCAAGCCCTAACACAGCACCCACTTTCTCCGCTTCTTCCGTAAGCTCGGGCGGAATGGAAATGCGCTCGATCCTGCCGCCCTGCGCCGTATTCGACCGAAAGTCGACAGTGTTTGTGCGCCGCACGGCGCCCACTGCTTTGCCGCCCACTAAATAGACGCGGATATCGCTACTTTCTTCGCTTGCCCGCACGAACCTTTGAAAAAGGTGCGGCACGTGCGCCGTCTTTTCGTGCCAAGCTTTCAGCTCAATGCGGTCGTGTGCCAAATACACTTGCCTGCCCTGACTTCCCACGTTCTCTTTGACGATCATCGGGTAGCCGAGCGTACGTTCGGCAAGCGTCAGCAGCCGTTCATCCTGCCCGTCGCATACGTCGTATACGAGCGGCGCGCAAAGCGTTTCGGGAAAAGCCACTTTTCCATACACCGCAGAATACGTCTTTTGCTTGTCGTCGCAAAGTTCTACCGTACGCGCGCGGTTTATGAGCGTCACCCCCACCCGTTCGAGCGCAAAGCCGAGCGTAGTATCTTTATCCCAAAACACGGCGTACGCAAAATCGGGACGCACAGGCGGATAGCTGGCAAACGAATCGCCACACAAAAACAATTCGATTCCGTACGGGGAAAGCGCGCTTCTGAGATGCATAAACGTGTATTCCATACCGTCGTCGAAATAGTATTTGTTTCTGATAAAGGCAACTCGCTGCATTTTATCCATTATACACTATACGCCGCTTTTTTGCAAGTTTTTTTTCGCTCTTTGCGAAATGCACTTTAATGCTCTAATCCATGCCTACGGGGCGCACAAC
>JAIEBL010000168.1 GCA_029069015.1 Clostridiales bacterium | reverse complement strand
TTGAACCTTCAACCTACTGATTACAAGTCAGTTGCTCTACCGATTGAGCTACTCCGGCATACAAAAAAAGGATTTTATATCCTTTTAATGGTGCCTCGAGGCGGAATCGAACCACCGACACGAGGATTTTCAGTCCTCTGCTCTACCGACTGAGCTATCGAGGCAAAAAAATGGCGACTCGGAAGGGACTCGAACCCTCGACCTCTAGCGTGACAGGCTAGCGTTCTAACCAGCTGAACTACCGAGCCAAATAAATTGTGGTGGGCCTTCAGGGACTCGAACCCCGGACAGGTCGGTTATGAGCCGACTGCTCTAACCAACTGAGCTAAAGGCCCTTAAAGCTCGTCCTTATCAATCTTTCGCAAACACAAGGTTACTCAAAACTGACTTAATTAGTTTACTATAAAGGCAAAAAATTGTCAAGAAAAAAAACGCTTTTTTTCGCAAAAAGTCAAAAAACCTTGTGTTGCTGTTTTTATGCGTGAAAGTGTTTTTTTATTCATGCAACGGGTGCGTAGCTTTTGTGTGCAGTGTAGAGAAGTCGTTGATGGTTGGCGGCGCTATGCGTTGAGCAATATACGTGAAAAAACAGATATATAAAACTTTTATTTGATTGACTTTTCGGCAAGAGTACTTTACAATGAAACCGTATGGCATTAAACGCCATAAACATACAAACGGGGAGTTTGCAAATGTTGAAAAAATACTACGAGCAGGACAAGTGTATCGGTGTATGCGCGTCGCGTGCGTACTACGTGCCTTTCGAAAAAGGTGCTGCAGTCGAATATGAGCGGGAAGACAGTGAGAGATTTACTTCTCTGAACGGAACGTGGCGTATTACGCCGTATGAAAGCGTCTTAGATGCCGATGAATTTTGGTTGGAAAGCGGAGAAAAGGAAATTCCCGTACCGTCGTGCGTGCAGTTCTACGGATACGATAATATTCAATATACGAACGTGCGCTATCCGTTTCCCTTCGATCCGCCGCATGTTCCCAACAAAAATCCCTGTTATCATTACAGCCGTACGTTTACGTGGAACGGCAAGGAAGACGAGAGAGCATATCTCGTTTTTGAGGGCGTGGATTCCTGTTTCTACGTCTACGTGAACGGGCGCGAGGTGGGGTTTTCGCAGATTTCGCACCGCATTTCCGAGTTCGATATCACGAAGTTCGTGCAGGCGGGCGAAAATAAGCTGGACGTTTTGGTACTCAAATGGTGCATGGGCAGCTATTTGGAAGACCAGGACAAATGGCGGTTTACGGGTATCTTCCGTGACGTTTATCTTTTGCGCCGTCCGAAGACACATATTACCGATTATAAAATCGTGACCGATATTGTGGGCAAGGACGGCATCGTGCGTTTTGAGAACCGCTCGCCGCTTGCCGTTACGCTGTCGCTGTGCGGGCAAACGCAGACGGTTAAGAGCGGAGAGACAGGCGCGTTCACGGTAAAAAACGCCGTGTTCTGGAGCGCAGAAACGCCGTATCTGTACGATTTGCGCATAGAAGGCGGCGACGAGGTGATTTTTAACCGCGTCGGCATTTGCACGAGCTGCGTGGAAAAGGGGCTGTATCTTTTCAACGGCAAACCGATAAAGTTCTATGGCGTGAACCGTCACGATTTTCATTCGCTTAAAGGCGCGGCCGTCGACAAGGCGGATATGCTTAACGATCTTTTGCTCATGAAGAAGATGAACGTCAATGCGATCCGTACCTCGCATTATCCGTCTTCGCCGCTTTTTTACGAGCTTTGCGCCGAATACGGGTTTTACGTCGTGAGCGAAAGCGATATCGAATGCCATGGCTGTATAACGTGCGGCGACGACGAAAACGAGTTTGCGACGCAGTACGGGTTGCTTGCGGAAGACGCGCGCTTTGACGGCTCGCGGCTCATGCGCGAAACCTGCAACGTGGAAGAGCATAAAAACTTTGCCTGTGTAGCGATATGGTCGCTCGGTAACGAAGCAGGTTACGGAAAGGGCATGCGCCTTGCGGCGGAAAAAGTGCACGAGCTGGACGCGCGCCCCGTGCATTACGAAGGGCTTTGGGAAATTTCGCGCACGAACTACGGTAAGCTCGGATACTACGACCAACCGCTTGACGTGGTGAGCCGCATGTATCCCACGCCCGAATGGATGAAAAACGATTACTTAAACGACCCCAACGAGAAACGTCCGCTTATGCTGTGTGAGTATTTGCACGCGATGGGGAACGGCCCGGGCGGTTTTACCGAGTATTGGGATGTAATAGAATCCTCGCCGCGCTTTATGGGCGGCTTTATATGGGAATGGGCGGACCACGGCATTCGTACGGAAAAGGGCTACCGTTACGGCGGCGACTTTAACGAATACGAACACGACGGTAATTTCTGTATAGACGGCATCACGTCGCCCGATCGCGCCATTAAGGCGGGCACGCTCGCTATGAAAAAGGCGTACCAACCCTTACTCTTTAAAAAGAACGGCACTATGCTGACGGTATTGAATAAAAACTATTTTGCGGCGGAGTGTGGTACGTTACGGATCAAACAGAATGCGGAAACGACCGTATCGGTATGTATCGCGCCGCGCGAAACGATCGCGCTCGATTGCGAAACGGGTGATTTGACTGTTCGCTATTATCGCGGTAACGAAGCGGAAGAGGTGGCACGCGAACAGTTTATAGAAACAAAGACGGAGAAATCGCCCTTTGCGTCGTTGCCTATAGCATGCAATCAAAAAGGACACCGCTTGCTTGTAT
>JAIEBL010000167.1 GCA_029069015.1 Clostridiales bacterium | reverse complement strand
TACAGGTTCTATGATATACTTATAATCAGTAAAATATACTAAAACAGAAGGAGTGTGTAAGACCATGGCAAGAATCATCAGTGACGAATGCATCAAATGCGGATCGTGTGAATCGCAGTGCCCCGTAAGCGCAATCAGCGAGGGTGCAGACAAATACGAGATCAACGCCGACGAATGCATCGATTGCGGCGCTTGCGAATCGCAATGCCCCGTAGGCGCGATCAGCGAGAAATAATCTAAACGACAAAGAGTAAAAAGCGTTGTTTCGGGTTTCCGATGCAACGCTTTTTTCTTTTTGGGGAAGTCCCGAATAAGTTCGTGCGTCAATCTTGCCGGAAATTTCCGCGCTAAGTTCGTCTATGTCTTACTTTCGTAGGCAATGGCTACGCGCGCAATCCATATCCTGCTTATCACGAAAATTTTCCACCGCAATCTTGCCGCATTACTTAATCGTGACTTCCAGCGCGGTCGCGCGGTACTTGGGGCGCAATATAAAGATTGCGCTTTTTTCTTTTGCAAACGTGTAAAATTCTATGCGGTTTTGCGGCATACTACGAGTATGTCGGAAAAGGACGAAAAACGAAATTTCGGCGGCGCATGGGTCTTATCGGCGGCGGCGCTCGCGAGTAAGGGGATCGGCGCACTCTACCGTATTCCGCTCACGCGCATCTTAGGCGCGCGCGGCATGGGACTGTATCAATCGGTGTATCCGTTGTACGCGCTGCTCGTGACGTTCGCAACGGGGGGATTGGGCGCGGCTGCGGCGGTGATCACGGCAAAGGAAGAGCACTTTCCCGCGTTTCGCGCGGTCCTGTGTTCGCTTGCCGTTACGCTTCCGCTTGCCGTGCTCGGTGCGGCGCTCAGCCGCGTAGTCAGCGCAGGCGCAGGCGCGCGGGAAGCGTGGTTTTCTCTTTTTCTGCTTTGCGCATTCGTGCCGCTCTCGGGCGTCACCGCGCTGTTTCGCGGCTATTTTCAGGGGCGGGGCGTCGCAACGCACGCGGCGGCGGCGCAATTGATCGAACAGGTCGTAAAGCTGCTTTGCGGCCTGCTGCTGTCGGCGTTCTTCGGGCGGTTTTCGCCCGCGCTTGCGGTGGCGGGCGCGGCGCTCGGCGTGGGGCTTTCCGAAGGGGCGAGCGTGCTCTTTTCGGTATTGTGTTACGTAGGGCGGAAAAAGCCCGTACGGCATCGGAGAAAGGAAAGGGTGGCGTTTTCCGTAGCGGCAAAAGCCGACGCGCTTGCGTCCGAAGCGTCGGCAGAACTTTTCCCGTCTGTACTTTCGGGCGTACAAGACGAACCGAGTCAAGAGAAACGTATACCCCAATATAAAAGCCTTTTTAAAAAGCTGTATGCGGTTGCCGTTCCCGTGGCGGCGGGGCTTGCCGTTTTGCCGCTTTGCGGCGCGCTCGACTCCTTTACCGTCGTCAATCTCCTAGTGCGCGGCGGCGGGGATAGGGCGAGCGCAACCGCGCTCTACGGCCTTGTTTCGGGGCCCGTTTCCGCGCTTATCGCTTTGCCTGCCGTTTTTACGCTGGGGCTTTCGAGCATGCTTTTGCCGCGCGTATCTATGTTGAAAAAAAACGACCAACCGATTTTGCCGCACGTCAAGCGCGCGTTTGCGTTTGCGCTTTTCATCGGGATCGTAACGGGCGGCGGACTTTTTGCGTTTTCTCCGCTCGTTTTGCGGCTTCTCTACGGCGCGGACGTCCCCGCAGGCGGGACGCTTATCTTGCGCGTGTGCGCGCTTTCCGTACCCTTCGTATCGGTGTTGCAGATCGCGACGGCCGTCTTACAGGGCGTGGGGAAGGCGAGCGCGCCCTTCTTTGCGCTGCTTTTCGCGGCGGCGGTCAAAGAGCTTTTGAATCTACTGTTGCTGCCGCACGTAGGGGCGGTCGGTTTTGCGCTCTCCACCGTTTCGTTTTACCTTCTTGCCTGCGGGATAGACTTACTTGTTCTGTCCTTTTTACTGCGCCCCCGCAAGGAAACGCGCGCCGATTTCAGCCCAAAAACGGGAGAAAGCACAAAAGATATGCCTTGACCGAAAAAGATAGACCATCGATGTTAGCCGACTTTTGCATTCTTAAAGGCGTCTCGGATAACTTCGTCTGCACGTCTTATTGCCGCAAAAATTATTTTGCAGTGAAAAACGGGGTTAGTGCTTGCGTTATTTATGAAAATATGCTATATTGATTATGTCCATTAAGTTTTCGGAGGGCTCTATGAAAAAGAAATTTTTACATACGATTTTATCGCTCGTATGCGTGCTGGCGTGTGCATTTGGGTTGGTTGCCTGCGGCGGCAACAAACCGCATGCGCACGAGTGGGCGCAGTCCTGGGAAGAAGACGATACGCACCATTGGCATAACTGTGCGGCTTCGGATTGTGACATTACCGATAATTCGCAAAAGGAAGGCTATGCCGAACACGATTTCTCAAACGGCGATTGCGTTTGCGGACGCAAGCCGAATTATACGGTAGGGCTTCAATATGGGCTTTCTTACGAATTTGATGTTTATACTGTAGAAGGAATAGGGACGGCAACGGATAACGACATAGTTATTCCGTCCGAATACAAAGGCAAACCCGTAACAAAAATCAAAGAGAGGGCGTTCGAAAATAACACTAATATAACAAGCATTAAAATACCCGATAGCATAACGGTTATTGAAAGAGAAACATTTAAGAATTGCAGCAATGCTTCAAGCATTGAGTTACCTGCCGGCATTACGTCTATTGGGGAATCGGCATTTGAAGGTTGCAGTTCGCTTACAAGCATAACAATTCCAAACGGCGTAACGAAAATCGAAAGAAGCGCATTTAAGGGTTGCGGTAAGATTTCAAGTATTGTGCTACCGAACAGCCTTACGTCTATCAAAGAATCGGCGTTTGAAGGTTGCGGTAAGATTCCGAATATTACGATTCCAAACGGCGTAACGGATATCCGCGTGCGTGCTTTTGCAGATTGTATCGGTCTTGAAAGTGTAAGCTTTCTCAATAACGATAAAATACAATATTTAAGCGATTCGATGTTCAGAGGATGTAGCAACCTTTCAAATATAACCCTACCCGACGGCATGACGCGTATCGGCAATGGAGTATTCCTAGGATGCAGTAAGCTTGCGAGTATAACTATACCCGACAGCGTTACGAGCCTTGGGAATAGTGTGTTCGAAGGTTGTAGCAGCCTTACGAGCATCACCATACCGAGCGGCGTAAAGATACTTTATTTTTATGCGTTTAGCGGTTGCACTAGCCTAACGAGCTTGATTATACACAGTGACAATGACGATTTTCTAATTCACGATGAGACTGTATTTGAAGGTTGTCCTATCGAAACAGCGACGATTCCCTCTCGCGTTTGCAAATTTGTAAATACTTCGGCGTTAAAGACGGTAGTTATAACAAACGGCGAACGCATATATTACCAAGCTCTTAAAGATTGTCGCAGTCTTACAAGCTTAACGATACCGGCCAGTGTACAGTACATCGATGAGGAAGCTTTATTTAATTGCACAAATCTTAGGAACGTATTTTTCAAAGGGACACAAGAACAGTGGAACTTCATTCAGGTAGGATCTAATTGGAACTACGGCGCACACTTTATTGTTCATTGTACTGACGGCGATATAGACTACAACTAAGCCGACGAAGAGCACAAAAAAACAAAAGTCGAGATTTTACATAATAAGTCTCGACTTTTGTTTTGCCTTGTATTGCTTTGACCGTTGTAAGTCTGATTTTGATTTTGCGTATCCATTTGCGCAAACTACATTTGAGGGATATTGCCCTCGTTAAAGCGTTCTTTTAATTGCCGAATCCGTAGCGGAGCGCATAAAAAGTCTTTGACTTTTCCCATATGTGCGTTGTATAATAAAAAGTATGGAAATCTCGTTTGACGAAAGAGAACTCGCAAGCACGCTACTTTGCGGGCAGTTGGAAATGAACAACAAGCCTGTGCTTATGCGCGCGTCGCTGACGGGCAAAAAAACCATGCTCGTCGTGGTGGATATGATCAAGGGATTTTGCGAAAAAGGTGCGCTTGCCGACCCGCGGTGCAAGGCGATCGCGCCCGCAATTTCGGGCTTGATCCGTTCGCTGCCCGACGCCGATCTGATATTCGTGCGCGATTGCCATACGCAGCGCTCGACCGAGTTTTCCGCATTTCCGCCGCACTGTACAGACAAGGAAAGCGAGCTTATCGGCGAATTTTCGCACTTTCGCGGAACGGACGTTCCCAAGAACTCCACCAATGCGTTCGTGCAGCTACTCGGTGCGCGCAGCAATCTTTTGGAGTACGACAACGTGATCGTGACGGGCGTCTGCACGGATATCTGCGTGTTGCAGCTCGCGCTTTCGGTGCGGGCGTATATGTCCGAGTTTAACGGGCACGGCAACGTGGTCGTCTTTACCGACACAGTGGAAACGTACGATGCACCCACGCACAACGCCGACTTCTACAATATGACGGCGCTCAAACTCATGGAGCAGGCGGGCGTCCAAGTATTTAAAAAACTTGCGTAACGAAACAGCAAAGAAGGGCTGAAAAAATGTTGGATATTAAATTTGTAACCGAGAACCCCGAACTCGTCAAAAAAGCGATGGCAACGCGCAGCGGCACGTATGATGTAGACAAAGTGCTGACGCTCAATGCCCGCCGCAAAGAGATTTTGGGCAAAGTGGAAACCATGAAAGCGGAGCGCAACCGCGTGTCCGACGAAATCGCTGTCTTAAAACGGAGCAAGCAGAATGCCGACGAAAAAATCGCGGCAATGAAGAACGCGGGCGAGCAGATCAAAAAGTACGACGAAGAGCTCAGCGTAGTGGAAGCCGAACTGAAAACGGCGATCCTTTCCATTCCCAATATTCCGCATGCAAGCGTACCGCTCGGCACTGACGACTCTTGTAACGCAGAGCAGCGTCGGATCGGCGAGCCCACGAAATTCTCGTTTACGCCGCAGGCGCATTGGGATATCGGTGACCGTTTGGGTATTTTAGACCCCGTAACGGCAGCGAAAATCACGGGTACGCGCTTTACGATCTATAAGGGATTAGGCGCGCGCTTGGAGCGTGCGATCGCCAACTTTATGCTTGACGAGCACACGAAGAACGGCTACACCGAAGTTTTCCCGCCCTTTATGGTGAACCGTGCGAGCATGACGGGGACGGGTCAGCTTCCTAAGTTCGAAGAAGACGCGTTCGCCGTGAAGAACGAAGATTACTTTTTAGTGCCCACGGCCGAAGTGCCCGTGACCAATATGCACCGCGGCGAAGTGCTCGACAAAGCGCAGATGCCCATTTGGTACTGCGCCTATACGGCATGCTTCCGCGCCGAAGCGGGCAGCGCAGGGCGCGACACGCGCGGTCTGATCCGTCAGCACCAGTTCAACAAGGTGGAACTTGTCAAGTTCGCAACGCCCGAAACGAGCTACGCGGAGCTTGAAAGCTTAACGGCAGAGGCCGAGAGCATTTTGAAAAAAATCGGACTACCGTACCGCGTCGTTTGCCTTTGCACGGGCGACCTCGGTTTTTCGTCGGCAAAGACGTACGACATCGAGGTGTGGATGCCTTCGTACAATCGCTACGTGGAAATCTCGTCGTGCTCGAACTTCGAAGACTATCAGGCACGCCGTATGAACATCAAATACAAAGAGAACGGCAAAGTCATGGGCTTCGTGCACACGCTCAACGGCAGCGGACTTGCCGTGGGGCGCACGACCGCTGCGATTTTGGAAAACTTCCAAAACGCCGACGGCACGGTGACGATCCCCGAAGTTTTAGTGCCGTATATGGGCGTAGAAAAAATCGGTTAAACGAATAGCGTACGAAAAGAAGGGCATAATGCCCGTACATAAGCACTCAAAGGGAATATACGCGTGAAAAAAGTAGGAGAGGTTATACTATTCATATTGGGCGGCATTGTGAAAACGGTGTCGTATCTTATGGTAACCTTAGGGCTTTGGCTGCCCTCGCTTTTTGCGGTTGCCTTTTTTATTACCGTTGCGGTCATGAACGTGCCGCTTTCCTCGCGAGTGATGGCGGTTTTTTACGGCGGGCTTGCCTTTACGCTTGCCGCAGGTATCGGGCTTGCCATGGCATACGCGCCTTCTTTAAAACAGCGTCGCGCCGAAAAGAAGTTGAAGCAAAAACAAAAGCTGAAAGCCGTTCGCGCGAAGGTCAGCGCCCTCGACAGAGCGCAAGAGGAAGCTCCTGCGCCCAAGGAACGGACGGTTCGTAACGAATCGGCGTATAGGATGCAAGAGAGCATGTCCGCACCGCTTGTTACGGCAGAAACGACGGCGACGAAGCCCAGCGCCGCAACGATGCAGTACGCACAGTACGCGCCGCCCGTAGAGGACGATTATTCCGATTTGCACCGCAAGTATTTTTCGGATACGCCCAAGAGCACACCCGAGAAAAACGATATGAGCGAGGAAGCACAGCGGCTTTGGGCACGCCTTTCGGGCGCGGAAATTCCCGACGAGCAACCGCTCGTATTCCGTATGCGCAGCGACGAAAACGTGTTCGTCTACGAGTATTCCGATCGCTATCAATATTGGCGGCGCACGGCGACGGGCATGCACTTGGAACACACGCAATACAAAACGGCAAAGACGCCTGCGGATTCTTTCTTAGGCACGCAGGATGCGACCGTTTCGCCCCGAACCGACAAAGCGCGACGTTAAACGCCGAAATTCCCGAAAGCGAAGATGCTACAATATAGCCCGACTCTTGCGTAGAGTCGGGTTTTTGTATGAAGAAACAAATAGCGAAATACATAGGGATAGTCCTTTCCATGGCGGCGTTTTGCGCTGCCGAAATTTTGCATACGCACCCGTTCGGCGCGGCGCTGACAACGGCGCTTCTTTTTCTGTCGCAACCCGCGCTCGTCGTTTGCCCGGCTTATCTTTTGTTCTCGATCGTGTTTGATTTTTCGTGGCTTTCGATCACGTATTCGCTCGTTACGGTGGGGGCGAGCTTTCTTGCCGCTTTGTTCTCTTTGCGGTTTAAACGGGCAAAGAACGCCTTATTCGGCGTGTTTTTCGTCCTCTCGCGGCTCGTGCTCTTTCTGTTCGTGCGGCAGACGGGGGCGGCGCGCATACTGTTTCAGATCACGACGGAAGCGCTGGCGTTCCTTGCGTTTGTGTGCTTTTTAACGCCCGTGCTCGTCAAAAATCTTGCGTACGAACTTTTGGAAACGGAAGTGATCTGCGGCGCGGCATTCGTAACGTTCTTTGCATTCGGTGCGGCGTCCGTGCCCAAAGTCGGTTTTTTATGCGCCTACTTTTTGGGCGGCCTTGCCGTGGCGCTCTGCGGGCGTATCGGCAACGGTGCGCTGACGGTGGGCGCGAGCGTGTGCTTCGGAAGCGGTATCGCGATTTGCACGCGTCCCGAAATGATTGCGTATTGGGTGTTCGCCGGGTTTGTCGGTATGCTGTTTTCCGCTGCGCCGCGACCCGTGCCGCAGCTTTCGTTCTGTACGGCGTTCGTGCTCGCGGGCTATCTTTTTTCACCGCCCGCATGGCAATGTACGCTCGCGCTTTCGGTGGGCGCGTGCCTTGCGGCGTTTCTGCCGCGTAGCACGGCAAAGGCGTGGCGCACGTTTCTGTTCGGGCGTTTTACCAAGGAAGCGGCGAGGGGGCTCATCGACCGTACGGCGCAGCGGACCGGGGGCGAGCTTCTGAGCGCGTCGCACATCTTTACCGATATGCAGGCGGCAATGGAAAACGTGCCCGAAGAGCGAGAGGAGAGCGCCGTATTGGAGCAAGACGTCTGCGCGCATTGCTTTAAATACGCCGAGTGCTGCGAGAGTCAAGCGTTCCGTCCCGCGCTCGGTGTTTTGGAGGCGCGGAGCGCGGAAAAAGGGCGGGCGAGCGTTTCGGAGCTTTCGCCTTACCTTGCGGCGTCCTGCGAGAATCTGACCGCTCTGATCGCGGGCGCGGGCAAGAGTGCGGAGGCGTTGTATCAGCGGCGACTCGTGCAAAAGGCGAAAAGCGAGGGGCGCAGGCTCGTGGCGTCGCAGCTGGGACTGATGGCAAACGTGTTGCGGTCTGCGGGCGAGCGTGTGCGCACGAGTGAACCCATGGACGACGACGCGGCTGAAAAGGTGTGCACCGAACTTCGGTACGCAGGGTATTTAGCGGCGGACGCGGTCGTGGCGGGCGGCGCGGTGTCGGTCGTCGTAAAAGAAAACGGCTTGCCCGAGGAAAAGGCAGTCGAAACGATTGCCCGCGTGCTGCACGCGCCCTACAAGGTCGTCTACGGCGGCGCGGACGTCCTTTCGGGATATTCGCTGTGGCAGTTTGCGCGCGCCCCTAGGTTTGACGTGGCGTTTTCTGCGGCAGGCAGCGCGTGTTCAGAGCGATCGGGGGATACGCATTCGTTCGTATACTTAGGCGGCGATCGGTTCATGATGGCGCTATGCGACGGCATGGGCAGCGGCGACGAGGCGCAAAAGGCGAGCGTAACGGCAATCGAGCTGATCGAAAACTTTTTCAAAGCGGGCATGGATTCGATGAGCGCGGTGGCATGCGTGAATCGTTTTTTGGCGCAGAGCGGGTTCGAACGGGTTTCCACGCGCGACGTTACGGTCATCGATTTAAACAGCGGGCTGACCGAACTTATCAAGCTTTCTTCGCCCTCGACGGTCATTCGTACGGAAAACGGCGCGTGCGCCGTGCCGTGCGCGTCACTGCCTATGGGTGTTATGGAAGAGATCCGCGTCCGTCACGAAACGAAAACGCTACGGGCGGGCGACGACGTGATTATGGCGACCGACGGCATCACCGACGCGCTCGGCTCGGACGACGACTTTTTGCAGGCGGCGCGCGCACTTTCGACCGAACCGCAGCGGGCGGCAAACGAGCTTCTTGCGGCGGCAACTTCGGCGCAAAACGGTAAATTGAAAGACGACGCCACCGTTCTTTGCACGCGCATTTTCGAGCGCGCATAAGGAAAATTTTAGGCAAAAGAGCGTTTGCAGCCCGCGGCAGTGGCAATTAAAAACGGTTTTAGAGTTGACAAACACGCACATAGATAGTATAATATAA
>JAIEBL010000166.1 GCA_029069015.1 Clostridiales bacterium | reverse complement strand
TCGGGTTGTTTTTTTCCGTATAGCAAACAAAACTCGGAACTTGTCACGCCAAAAATTGTGTTTTAAGTGCTGGATTTGTTGCAGATAAAAGCAAAAGCACTGTTGATGATTGACTTTTTTGCGAAAATCGACTATAATAACTATGCTACACTATAAAAAATACCAAAAACGGGAACATTTCGCCAATAGAGCTGTTTCCGCCGTTTTTGGTATTGTGTAGCAACAATAAACTCGGGAGACAAGCTTGTTGGGTGCGTCTCCTTTCGGAGGCGCATTTTTTATGCTTGGATTCATTTTTGCATTCTTACTAATAGCGGGCTTGTTCGTCGTTGCGGTGATTGGGCGGGAAAAACTGCAAGATGAGCATAAACCAAAAGATTGGGAAAAACCACGAATGGGAATACGGCGGGAAGCAAGTGAGGAGCAACCCGAAGAATCGAGCATTCCAAACAATCAAGCATATCGCGAATCAGTAGATATCGAACCGCAAGACGTGGTGAATTCGACAGAAGACGATATTTTTTATACGGTTATTAAAGACAGGGAAAAAATAGATGCACACGTCAAATTTTTACTGCAAAAAGGCATTTTTCCCAAAAATGATTTTTCTATATCATCCGATTTGTATCTACCGTCCGATTTGCGAAATGTATCTTCTGGGTCGTTTGCATCAAAGCAATTAAAAAGTTTTATGTCCAAGATATTGCTTCATTTTGGACTATCGGTTCTCTTGGCTGAAAATGCTGTTTTTAACGTGGTAAATGAACACGATGGGGTTTCTATAGCGGGCGCTACAAACGGTGAAAGAATTATTGTTAATTTTGCAGAGGGGGATGACAGTTATCACATTGCTGCAATTATTGCGCACGAATGTGCGCATTGCTATCTATTAAGAAAGCATATAAAATTAGACAATGAAGCGGATAATGAGTTGTTGACGGAAATAGCGACGCTGTTTTTGGGATTTTCAAGTATTTACGAAAAGGCATATGGGTATAAAGTCACGCGTCGTGCTTCCTATATGCGCGTAAAAAAATTAGGATACATAAATAGTGACCAAGTTGACTACATAACGGCAGTAATAAGGCATATCAAAGAAGCGCAAAACAGCAACAATTTCTTAGTGGAAACAATCAAAAGCATTAGCCGTCTTCAAGATAGCAACGGACGAACCTCTAAATCGATTTTTGATTTTATTAGGGCGTATGTTGCTTTATCCGTGGCTGCGTCTCATTTGGATTCTTTTACATGCGCTTATATTAGCAAGTTGTACAAATATTATAAAAATGTACCGTCTTTTGCGGCAACCGAAAGGGAATATATGCAATATTGTTTGCAAGCAATATCCCATTTTGATATGATTGCGCCACGGTACGATTTTTCTACCGAAAGGAAAAGTAGGTATAGCGATTTTTTTGATGAACCGAAGAAAGAATATCGTGAAAGGGCTTTAACGTTATTAAAAACCGATACGGACAAATTATTTTCGGAAGAGTGGAATCTCTTAAACTATGAATTTTACAACGAATTTTACGATTTTTATTAAAACAAGCCATGATATTGGGAAAAGACGCGGAGGGGGGCGAAAGTAAAAATGCTCAAAAAAACTATACTACGCCACGCACAATACGTGTATTTTATGGCAAAAATCGTTAAAAAAGACGCTTTTCCACGAACCAACGGTTGGCGTCTTTTTCATAATATAAGTCGCGCCGATTGCCTTCGATCATACATTCGTATTTTTGCGTGCCCGCGCCGCCCACGTGTTGCGGTGGCGAAGGAAAGACGTGCATCACTTTATCTACGGCGTACCGCGAACTGTCTTCCCAAAGAAGTTCCATCGGATACATACTGCCGTCCGTACCGACGCGAAGTAAAAGCGAAACGTAAACTTTTTCATATTGTTGCATTTGCTTTCAGTATGCCCGCTATGCAAATTTTTATATGCCGATCATTGCTTTATAAGGACTTGCTTACTTTTATAAAGTGTTGTATAATTAAAAAGATAAAGGAGAAACGAATGAATAAAGTCAAAATTACCGTTTTAAAAACGACGCTGGATAAAGAACTTGCGGCCGAATACGGCGCGGAGGGTCTGACGGCTTGCCCGATGATGAAAGCGGGACAAGTGTTTTATGCCGATTACGCCAAGCCCGACGGGCTGTGTGACGAAGCGTGGAAAGCGATCTATCAATATGTTTTTGCGCTTGCGCATGGTGCGGGGAACGACGTGTTCTATTACGGCGATTGGATTCGCAAGCCGGGCGTGGCAATTTGCAGCTGTAACGACGGTTTGCGTCCCGTCATCTTCAAGCTCGAAGCAACGGAAATACGATCCGAAATCGATTACGCGCCTGTCAACAAATAATAGTTTATAAGGAGTGATGTTTTATGAACAAAGTAATGACGTTAAACAACGGGGAAAAGATGCCCGCCGTCGGTATCGGCACTTTCATGATTTCTCCCAAAGACGCCGAAATCTGCGTATGCGAAGCGTTGAAAATGGGGTATAGGCTCGTAGATACCGCAAACGCTTACGTTAACGAGCGTGCGGTCGGCAGAGCAATCAAAGCGTCGGGCATAAAGCGGGAAGATATTTTCGTCAGCACGAAGATATGGGCAACCGAATACCTGAATCCGGATGCCGTAGAGCAAACGCTGGAACGGCTCGGGCTAACTTACGTTGACCTTCTTTTCATTCATCAGCCGACCGAACATTATATGGAAGGGTACAGAATGATTGAAAAAGCCGTGAAAGAGGGGAAAGTCAAGTCTATCGGCATCTCTAACTGCGAAGGGAAATACCTCAACGATATATTGGCGAACTGTGAAATCAAGCCGCAGGTGATGCAAGCGGAAGCCCATCCGTATTTTACGCAGGACGAGCTTATGCGCGAACTCGATAAGCACGGTATTAAGCTCATGAGTTGGTATCCGCTCGGCCACGGCGACGCGGGGCTACTCAGCGAACCCGTCTTTGCCGAACTCGGCAAAAAGTACGGAAAGACGCCCGCGCAGATCATCTTGCGCTGGCATCTGGAAATGGGCTTTTGCGTCATTCCCGGAACGAGCAAAGTGGGTCACGTTAAAGACAACTTTGCCATTCTGGACTTTTCGCTTACCGAAGAGAATATGCAAAAAATCGCAAAACTCAATAAGAACAAAAGATATTATTACCGTACGGACGAAATGCTGAAATCGTTTGCGGCAATGAAACCTTCCTATGAAAAGAAGTAGGCTTGCATAATTAAAGGAATAACTAAAAATGCAGCCGACTGCGAACAAAATTCCGTGGTCGGCTTATTTTGTTCATATCCGGGGATTTTCCCACCCGATTTCGATCAAACAAAAAAAGCACCCGCAAAGGGGTGCTTCATGGTGCCCGAAACCGGACTCGAACCGGTACGATGTTGCCATCACGGGATTTTAAGTCCCGGGCGTCTGCCTGTTCCGCCACTCGGGCAAATAAAAAAGCCCA
This sequence comes from Clostridiales bacterium, assembly GCA_029069015.1. Taxonomy (GTDB): domain Bacteria; phylum Bacillota; class Clostridia; order Christensenellales; family Pumilibacteraceae; genus Pumilibacter. The sequence goes on along the minus strand of JAIEBL010000166.1, from coordinate 116 downwards.
TCTTATTCACGGAAACGCCGCGGGGTAAGGGGCTTCAAATGGAGGCACCACCCGGACTTGAACCGGGGGTTAGGGCTTTGCAGGCCCCTGCCTTACCGCTTGGCTATGGTGCCGTA
>JAIEBL010000165.1 GCA_029069015.1 Clostridiales bacterium | reverse complement strand
CTACATTCTTTACCGAGGACTGCTTCATAAATATCCCTTTGCTTTCCCCGTAAAAATCGACATTCGTTTTGCTGCCGAATCCGAATTTTTGCAACCCCTCATAGAGTCTGTCCGTACCGAGCCGTAGCGCCAAATCCATGAACACGCAGTTGCAACTGTTCTTTACGCCCTCACCCAAATCTTGCGAGCCGTGCCCGATACTGCGCCAACACTTGATTTTTTGCCCATCCACCAGCCGTGAACCGCCGCAAAAGAAACGGTCACTGTCGGATACGACGTTATTTTCGAGGGCCGTCGCCGTGGTGAAAATCTTGAACGTCGATCCCGGTTCGTAGACGTCTACAATCATTTTGTTTTTGCTCAGTGCATTGAGCATAGTAAGATCGTCGCGCGGAGGTGCATTCAAATCAAAGCCGGGCGCGCTCGCCATGGCAAGAATGCCACCCGTCTTGCAGTCCATAACGAGCATGCGCGCGCCCTGTGCGCCGTGATCGGCAAGCGCGTTTTGCACTGCCGTTTCGGCAAAGGACTGAATGTTTAAATCGATGGAGAGGCTGAGATCGCAACCCTTGATCGCAGGCACGTAGCGGTCGCTTTCCCCGATTTCGTTTCCCTTAATGTCTGTAGCGGTATACGCAAAGCCGTCTACGCCTTTCAGATACGTATCGTAATACCCTTCCAAACCGTTTTGCCCTACGTTGTCTATGTTCGTAAAGCCCAAGATTTGCGAAAGATAGTTAGACGCAGGATACGTGCGCTTACTGTCTACCGTAAAATAGACGCCTTCTAAATTCAGGGCGCGGAGATTCTCGGCGACTTCCTTTTCCACGTTACGCATCACGGTGATTTCACTCACGCGCGAAGAAGCAATTTTTTGGCGCAGTTTTTCGTAATCGAGCGAAAACGCGGAAGATAACGCTTCGCTTACTTTCGATAAATCGCGCACGGCGTTGGGGCGAACGTACACGCTGTATACATCTCGGTTATCCGCAAGAACCGCCCCGTTGCAGTCCAAGATTCTACCGCGCGGCGCTTTGAGAGGCAAATCGCGGTACCATTGCTCGGCGGCGCGGGCTTGCAGCTCTTTTCCCTGCACGAGTTGCAAATATGCAAGCCTACCCGTAAGCGCGCAAAACAAAAAGGTTATTGACAGAAACACTATCAATAACCTCTTTCGTGTGGTCGTCGTGCTGATTTTGCTATGCAATTTCGTTAGCCTCCGATGAGATTACTCAGCCAATCGCAGAATCGGTCAAACCAATTCGTTCTGCCTTCGTATACCATCGGTTCGGAAACGGGAAGTAGCTCCACTTTCGTTGCGTTTTCCACCTTTTGCATGCCGTTGTTTACGGCTGCGCCTGTAATGCGGTCGGTGTCGGTAAGCCGCAGAATTTCGGCGTTTTGTGCCGCAAGCACTTCGTTTTGCGCGGCGATTTGGCTCTGCAACCGATCTGCAGTCCCGTTGATATTGCTGACGGCAAGTCCCGTCGCAATCACGAGCACCGCCAAGATAGCGGCAACCGTAAGGTAAATCCCCAGATAAACCTTCGTGCGGCTCGAAAGCTTAACGCGCGTTTGCACCTCTTCCGCTTCCGCCGCCTCGACACGCTGTTTGATGCTCGGCATCAACTCTTCGCGCTCGCGCTTTGCCGCTTTTTCATGGCGTACGGTAACGCGTTGCGTCGGCGTATAGGTTTCCAGCCCCGTGTACGGACGCGTGGAATATTCAATGACGGGCGGTTGCTGCGCCTGACGCACTTCCGTGGGCGCATACAAATCCGCTCTGCGAGACTGCGTTACCGCTTCCGCTCTTTCCTCGCGCACGTCTACCGAAGGCGCAAACCGATCGTCAAAGGAAAACGTATGTACAGGTTCTTCCTTCTCTACGGGTGCACGGCTTACCATGGGCTGAACGCCGAACCCGCCGTAACGATCCTGCTCGGTCACTACTCTTCTTCTTGACGATACCATATTTGTATGCTCCTTATAAAGTCGATTATGCAATTCTTTCGATTTTGTTACAGTTTTTCCGCCACTCTGAGCGTTGCGCTTTGCGCGCGTGGATTAGCGGCAATTTCCGCTTCGCTCGGCTTTGTCTTTCCCAAAAGCTTTACGCTCGCTTTGTGGTGACACACGCAAACGGGAAGCGATTTATCGCAAATGCAGTCGGTGGCCAGCGTTTTCAAGGTTTGCTTTACGATTCGGTCCTCAAGCGAGTGAAAGGAAATGACCGCGATGCGTGCGCCGCTTCTTAGCACGCTTACGAGATCGCAAATTGCTTCGCCTAAGCCCGAAAGCTCGTTGTTTACCTCGATCCGAATGGCTTGAAAGGTACGTTTCGCGGGATGTCCGCCCTTTTTTTGCGGCGGCACGCACGCCTTGATGAGGTCGGCAAGTTCCCGCGTCGTTTCGATGGGCGCATTTTTCCGCGTTTCCACGATCCTCTTTGCGATTTTGCGGGCAAACCGCTCTTCGCCGTAGGTATATATCACGCGAGAAAGCTCTTCTTCGGAATACTCGTTAACGACCGTCATCGCCGAAAGCATTTGGTCGCGATCCATGCGCATATCGATTACGCCGTCGCCGCTGTACGAGAATCCGCGCGAATCTTCGTCTACCTGATGCGAGGAACTGCCGAGATCCAAAAGCGCGCCGTCCAAAGCAGAGATTTCTCTATCCTTTAAAACGTTTAACACGTTTTTAAAGTTGTCTTTTACGAGCGTGTACCGCCCGTTGTATGCGCTCACCGCCAAAAATTTTCCGCGCGCGCAATCGATGGCTTCTATATCGCGGTCGGTGGCAATCACTCTGCCGCCTCTTCGCAAAATTTCGCCGCTGTGTCCCCCACCGCCCAACGTGCCGTCGAAATACAGCTTTTCGGGCGTAATAGCCAAGGCTTCCATGCACTCGTTCAGAAGGACGGGAACGTGATACTCACTCATGGCTTGCCTCGGGAGGCGGGACGTTTTTCAGACACTCGTCAAATTCTTCCGCCGTAATGGAGGTATACTTCGTCCACTCTTCTTCGCTCCAAATTTCCACGTGCGTATACACGCCTATCGTGACGACGTTCTTGTCGATGCCCGCATGCTTTATAAGCACGTCGGGCAATAGGATCCTGCCCTGCTTGTCCTCTTCCGCATAAATACCGCTCGACGCCATTATACGCTTGGCTTTGTTGTTTACGGGATCGAGTGGATCGAGCGAACGGAAACGATCGGCAAACAGTTTGACGGCTTCCTCATGCGGTAATACCATCAGGCTGTTGTTCGGCCCGCGCGTAATGAAAGGCAGTTCCCCCAGCTTCTCTTTCAGCTTAGCGGGAATGCGCAAACGCCCTTTTTCATCGATTTGATGGTGATACTCACCGAAAAAACCCGCCACGGGACACCTCCTTCCAAGTTTACGCAACCAGTATACCACACTCTTTCGCCATTTGCAACCACTTTCGACCACTTGATGTAAAATTTTTGTACTTTTTTACCAAAATACGCGCTTTTACGTTGTACCGCCCCTTTTACCCCTTTTCATCGTCAAAACGGCATTAAAAGAAAACGTCGCAAATGCCACGCACACAAAAATGACCCCAAATGCCCCAAATAAACAAAAAAAGTTGCCTTTTTGGCAAATACGGGGTATAATAAAACAAACAGCAACCTAAAAGGAATACAACCTATGAAAAGCAAAAAGAAAATCGCAAAATCGGTCAACCGCAATATCGTCTTCACACCTGATGCGCCCAAAGCCATCGGACCGTACTCTCAAGGCGTTGCACTCAAAAAGCTTGTTTTCTTTTCGGGGCAGCTCGGTATCGATCCGCAGACGGGCAAGCTTTGCGGCACGACCTGCTCAGAGCAGACCCAGCAAGTTTTAAAGAATATTGACGCGCTTCTTTCTTCGCAGGGCTTAACGGCGGCGAACGTCGTCAAAACCACCGTCTTTCTGACCGATATGGCAAATTTTTCGGAAATGAACACCGCCTACGCCGAATACTTTAATTTCGAACCGCCCGCACGCTCGTGTATAGCGGTTGCCGCACTTCCCATGAACGCGTTGGTGGAAATCGAAATGATTGCCACGCTGTAAAAGTCCCCTATCGAAAATACAAATCGAAAATACAAAAGGCGTCTTCGCATATA
>JAIEBL010000164.1 GCA_029069015.1 Clostridiales bacterium | reverse complement strand
GTTACGGGAATCACCTTGATGCTCTTATTTGCCTGCTTGAAAATTTCACACGCAAATTCATAGCAGCTGCAATATCCTTCGTTCGTCGCATGATACACGCCGTACTTATCCGTTTCCGCCATATCCACCAACAGACACGCCAAATCAACGGTATACGTCGGCGAACCGATCTGATCGTTTACAACACTCAATTCCGTTTTGCCGCTATCGGCAAGTTTGAGCATGGTCTTTACGAAGTTTCCGCCGTTTATACCGAATGCCTAAGTGATACGAACGATATAAAACTTGTCGAGAATAGCCGTAACGAAGTCTTCCCCTTGCAGCTTGGTTTTGCCGTATACCGAAAGCCCCTTGCGTTCGTCGTTCGTTTTATAGGGTGTATTGCCCGTCCCTTCAAACACATAGTCTGTGGATATAAAAATCAGTTTCGCGTCCACGCGCTTACACGCTTCTGCAATATGCTTCGTGCCGAGCGCGTTCACTTCAGAAACCTTCTCGGGATACTGTTCTGCCTTATCCACAGCCGTCCACGCCGCGCAATGCACCACTGCCGACGGCTTTTCACGCCTCATAACACTCGTCACTTGGGCGCTGTTGGTGATATCCATTTCGTCCACGTCGACACCCACGGCGACGTGTCCCCGCGCCCTAAGCTCGTTTACGACATCGTGCCCAAGCTGCCCCTTAACACCGGTTACAAGTACTTTCATTATCTGTTCCCGTACATTTTCTCGTAGTAATTTTTGTACTCGCCGCTTATAATCGTTTCCCACCATTCGCGGTTTTCGAGATACCATTTGATCGTCTTCCTGATGCCGTCTTTAAACTTCGTTTCGGGAAGCCAACCGAGCTCGTTGTGTATTTTAGTCGGATCGATCGCATAGCGCAAGTCGTGTCCTTTGCGGTCCGTGACATACGTGATAAGGCTTTCGGGCTTTCCGAGTTCTTTGCAAATGAGCTTGACGATATCTATATTCGCCATCTCATTGTGCCCGCCGACGTTGTACACCTCGCCTACGCGCCCTTTGTGAATAATCAAATCAATCGCCTTGCAATGATCCTCGACATACAACCAATCGCGCACGTTTTCCCCTTTACCGTATACGGGAAGCGGTTTATCGTTCAAAGCGTTGGCAATCATGAGCGGAATCAATTTTTCGGGAAAATGATACGGTCCGTAATTGTTACTGCATCTGCTGATGCTTACGGGCAAATCATACGTCCTATGGTACGCCAGTACGAGCAAATCCGCACTCGCCTTACTCGATGAATACGGGCTGCTCGTGTGAATGGGCGTTTGTTCCGTAAAAAATAAATCGGGTCTGTCAAGCGGCAGATCTCCGTACACCTCGTCGGTAGATACTTGATGATACCGTTTGATTCCGTACGTACGACAGGCATCCATAAGCGTTGCCGTACCGATGATATTGGTCTGTAAAAATACGTCTGGATTTTCTATGCTTCTGTCTACGTGACTTTCGGCGGCAAAATTGACGACGATATCCGGCTTCTCTTCTTCAAACAGCTTGTATACCGCCGCACGGTCGCAGATATCCGCTTTGACGAATCGGAAATTGGGTTTATCCAACACGCCACCCAGCGTAGACATATTGCCCGCATACGTAAGCTTATCCAGGCATACAATGCGGTACGTCGGATATTTTCCCAGCATATGGAATATGAAATTGCTGCCGATAAAGCCCGCGCCGCCCGTAACGATAATTGTCATGGCATTTACTCCTTTGCTACTTTCTTCAAATGCTCACCGTAGGGCGATTTCCCATACGTTTCGGCAATTTGCAACAGTTCTTCGCGGCTGATCCAGGCGTTCTCATACGCCACCTCTTCGGGCGCGGATATCGTAACGTCCTGCCGCTGAGAAAGCACACGCACAAACTCAGACGCTTCGAACAGGCTGTCCATCGTTCCCGTATCGAGCCAAGCAAATCCGCGGTCGAGTATCTGAACCGTTAAATCGCCCGCCTCCAAATACATGCGGTTCAAGTCGGTGATTTCCAACTCTCCACGTGCCGAAGGCTTGATTTTCTTAGCAAACGAAACCGCGCGATTATCGTAAAAATACAATCCCGTAATGCAATAATTCGACTTCGGGTGCTTCGGCTTTTCTTCCACCGAAAGCACTTTTCCGTTTTTATCGAATTCGACGATACCGAACCGCTCGGGGTCTTTCACGCCGTACCCGAATATCGTCGCCTTCCCGTGTTCGGCATCCGCCTTAGCTTTACTCAGCATGCCGCCGAACCCGTGGCCGTAGAAAATATTGTCGCCGAGCACCATAGCGACGCTATCGTTTCCGATAAACTTTTCGCCGATTATAAACGCTTGCGCAAGTCCGTCGGGCGAGGGTTGCACGGCATACGAAAGTTCGATGCCGAACGAATGTCCGTCTCCCAACAATTCTTTAAACCGCGGCGTGTCCTGCGGCGTAGATATAATCAGTATTTCCCGTATGCCCGCACGCATCAGCGTAGACAACGGATAATAAATCATGGGCTTATCGTACACGGGTAGCAGTTGTTTGCTCGTCACTTTGGTGAGCGGATAAAGTCTCGTTCCGCTCCCGCCTGCCAATATGATTCCTTTCATTCTTCCCCTTCTCCTTCCGTTTGCGCCTCATCGGCATTTGTGTCGCCGTCACCATCCGAAACGGGTATTCTCATTTCTTCCGTCAATGTGATTTCTTCTTGCTGTTCCGCTGTTTGCGCCTCGCCGCTTTCCGCTTCGATGCTAACGGGTACGGACCCGCTATTCCCCTCTGTTGCACCGACGGTAGCGGCAGTAGGCGCGACCTTGCGCCGAAGCCTAAGCAAGAGCGCCCAAATCGATTTGTAATTGAGGGCGGCATACACCGCAAATACGGCGGCATACACACCGAAGCCCACCCAAATGCCGAACTGCGTGGCGCAAAGGATAAAAGCAACCGCCATTACGCCCTCTATAATAAAGTCTTTCACGATTTTTATATGCAATATTCGCATGACGAATATTTCCGATAGAATCGAATTCAACATTACTACAGCCACCACGCAAACGAGCAATGCAATCAACCGACTGAACGCATACGCACAAAGCGTAAACAAAAGCAGCCCGACGCATATGGAAATAATATTGACGACGAGCATTGTCTTTTCTTTTCGGTATACTTTCAAATAATTATTGGTAAGCAAGCTCACTTTGGAAGAGAAAACGACGATGGGTAAAAGAATACCCAGATACCGCAAGCTGTCGGAATATTGCGGCAACCACTTATTGAGTATGAAGCACCCGACGAAATAAAACAGCATCACGAAAAAGAGTAACGGCGACAAAATGTTTCTTATATTCTTATACATTTCGGGCAGTTTTTCGCGCTCGATCCGTTGCAAAGACGGAAACAGCACCACACTGACGGCAGTAACAAAAACCAAAAATACGTTTGAAACGCTGAAAGCAAACGATACGTCGGCAAACAGGAGCTTGTCCCAACGCCACTGTATCATCATTTTCGCGCTGCCGATCATAAGCATGGCAGACCAATTTGCCATCATGAGAATAATACCCGAAAGCACGTTCACTTTCAGTTCGCCGAATGCTTCCCGCATCGGTAGCGCTTTTCCGAAATACAGCCCCTTGTTAAAAACAAAGCCGAGCGCAATGCCCACCGCATCCCCGAACAAATCGGCAATGCAGTACCAATAGAAATGATTTACTCTAAGCGCAAGCAGCATGGCGACGAAAATTCCGTATGCCAAGCGTTGCGAAATAACCAATATTACGTACTTGCTGATGCGGTTCGTAATTTGGAACATGTATGAATTGTACGTAAAAACGTTTTTTGTAATGATTGCGACCGCAACCAATATAAACACGGTTCTATACGGTCCCGTTGCCGCAAAAAAGGTTACGGCGATCATTAAAAGCGTCAGTATGCTTGTGAACGTCAAAAGAATCTGAAACTGTGACCGCAGGCGTGCTTTGTCCAATTCCTCGTAATCGTATTTGGAATACCGCAATACAAGACCGTCCAGTAATCCGAAGTGCAAAACCCCCACATAGCCTGCGTACAATACATACGTCTGCCAATACGCATACTGCGATTTGTCTATAAACCGCGGAACGATTAAGGTCATCAAAAAGCTCACAAGCAATGAAATTACTTGTGCCGTCATAGATAACACTATGTTCGAAGCGAATTTTTTTGTGGTTATCTGCTTTGCCATACTCTTACTGCTTTGTCTTTCGCATATCCTCTATCATCTTCTCGTACGTTTTTTCCAGAGACGTTTGCGCCTTCCAACCAAGCGCCTGCAATTTTTTACTCGACAGATTCATTTTCAAAGTGGGCGCATATCCCAACGCCTCGCTGTTTTGGCGTTCGATTTTTACCCTGATTTTTCCCTTCCCGAATTTTTCGGCTACCATACACGCCATCTGATAAATCGTGCAATAACTGTCTTCGTTCGCCGCATTGTATGCCTCGCCCGTACTGCCGCGCGTCAACACCGTATAGATTGCATTTACCGCATCGTCAACGTCCAGATAATTTCTTTCGGTCTTGCCTTCGGTTTTCAAGACGATATCTCGGTTCTCGATGACGCAACGCGCAAACTCGGCGAAAACTCTGCCGTCGTTATAGTCTACGCCCTTTCCGAACGTTTGGGTCAACCGTACTACTTTGGCGGGAACGTTATATTCCTTTGCATAGGCTGTACACAGATTTTCGCATAAGCGTTTGCTTTCGGGATAGCTCGACCGCACGTGCATCGTATCGAGATTCGTAGAATGCTCTTCCGCTATCTTCTCGTCGGTATCGGGCGCGCCGTACACTTCCATGGTAGAAAGATAGACCAAGCTTTTAACGGGATTTACTTTTGCAAATTCCAATATCCGTTTCGTTCCGAGGTAAGAACTTTCTATCACCTCAACGGGCGACGCTACGAAATCCTTGCTCGCCGTCATGCTCGCGCCGTGAATGATATAGTCTATACCCATATCCTTCGGCTCTAACTCGCAAATATCCGTCACGATATAGTGAACTTCACACGGTAAGTGAGAAAAAACCGCACGTGCCTTGGCTTCGTTGCGTACCAACGCAAAAATTTTCACGGGCTTTTCGCCGTTATGCAAAGCAAGCGCCGATACCAAAGCTTTTCCGATCAAACCGCTTGCGCCCGTTATCAGCACCTTCTTCCCTTCCAAATCGGTTAAGTTCATGCGCGAATATCCTCACCGTAACCGTAAATCTGGCTGTTCTCTTTTGCGTCCAAAATCGCACGCATGGTATAAAAATCGTCGGGCGTAGTGATTTTAATGTTCTCGTACGGTCCGTCAACCGTATAGAGCTTATACCCATATTGCGTCATCAGCGTGCACGAATCGATGGCGTTCGTTATACCGTCTTTCATGGCTTTCTCGTGCACACCAAAAATATCCGACAACCAAAAACTTTGCGGCGCTTTTGCCACTCTTGAATCGGCACGCGACGGCACATGCAAAATGCAACCGTTTTCGTCGACCACCGCAATCGTTTCTTTAACGATACCCGTCGTAATCGCACTCCCGTGTTCTTTAACGCACATAACGTTCTTTGTCAGCAGTTCGGAATCGATCAACGGGCGCACCCCGTCGTGAATCAATACAATCGCAGGACGCTCGCCCGCAACTTCTTTTGCCGCACACAGTCCGTTGTATATAGACAGTTGTCCGCTTTCGCCGCCAGCAACGACTTTTTTGACTTTCTCGATACGGTATTTATACAAAAGCTCTTTTAGATGCGGGATCCACGAAGCAATACACGAAATCACGATCGCATCGATCATATCGTTTTTCTCGAAATGTTCGAGCGTATGAATCATAATCGGTTTATCGTGCACCTTTAAAAACTGTTTGGGAATGTCTTTGCTGTGCATGCGGCTACCGACGCCGCCCGCAAATATCACCCCGATATTCATGTTTTTCTTAGCCATGATTCACTCCTTGCACCCTTTCCGTCTCTATGGCGCACTTACGCAGTTTTTGCGTGCCGAACGCTACGTGATATATTACCACAAGCCAAACAAGCTCGTAAACGATTCCAAGCGAAAATCTTCCGAAGAATTGTTCCAGAATCGGATAAAAAATAACCCCGTAAATGAGCGAAGCATAAAGCACCCAAGCAAAACCACCTTTACTTTTCTTTGCGCGTCCGTATAACCATTGAAAGATCAGCCCCGTAACAAACGGAAAAAGAATCACACCGAAATAACCGAAATCCCATACATAAGGTTTGAGCGCGGAATAAATGTTCGAACTGTACACATACCCATTGGGGTTGCGAAAAGTAATAAAAGCATCAAACCGACTTAGCATCGTAAGATCCACATGTATGCCTATTTTACCGAGCAATGCCTGCACCGTACGAAGAAAAGTGGAAAACGTAGCTTTCCCGTACAAATGCGGTCCGTGGAAATCAGCAAGCCACAAATTGAAATTGTATAGCCCCGACCCGCCGTAAATACCGATTGCTCTGAAAAAATTCGAGTTGTATTGCTTTAATCGGCCCAAAAGGAAAAACGCCGCAACAATACAAATACCGAACACGACTACTCGTTTGAAGATTCGCACGTTCACGTTTTTCTTTTTATAATGAGCCCGATAAAAGAACACGTAAAGGCACAAAAAGTACAGAGCGTACCGTAAAAAAATGTTTCTGTCCGTAGAGAGCAACACGAACAAAAAGAAGCAGATGATCGGCACAAGCAACAAGGAATATCTTATTTTGTCCTTACGAGAAAATAATTTTGTTATCAGCCGATAGGTGTTGATATACGCTATCGCCACAAGCACCTCTCTCGCCTGCGTAAAAATAATACCGGGTGAATAGTCGTTCTCGACTGTATTATTGTATATATTCCGCAAAGTTGTGCTCAAAGATAAACCTGCATAGTTATCCGCAATGACTTTGCTGGCATACAGCAAAAGCATACATATGGAAATCACGGCAAAAGCTACCGCAGGATATCTTTTATGCGTTTTTTGTTCGTACAAAAGCGGCAACTGCGTTTCCTTTGCCTTGGGCACCTTCGTACAAACAAAACATCCCAAACCGAACGATACAAGTGCCGTACAAACGTACAACACAAACAATCCGTGTATCTTAACCTGCCAATTTGCGTAATTGAGCATCACCAGGCAAAAGGATGCAAAGAATGCAAGGCATAGCAAAAACCACGGAGACAATAAATCACGATCTCCGCGGCGGTATGCTACCGCAATCAAAGCGATAAGTATAAAAAGCAAAAGAAAACCCATAATCCTGCCCTTTCTTACTTACTTTATGCCCTCAAAACAAGCCAAACATAACTTTTATCCAAAAACCGAACGCACTTTCCCCATCCCGTAGCTCTTTGCGATGGCGCAAAATTTTTCGCTTTCCGCGAAAAGTCGAATTGTCGGCACAAACGGCAAGTATCGGGTGATTTGCCGCAACGTCGGGAAATTGTTCGGTCAACGCTTTTGCCAAAAGGCTTCTTCCGTTTCGGCATTCCCTATGGTGCAATTTTTTAAACCGTTGTTTTAGACGTTTCATGCGGCTTTCTTTTGCACCCACGACGTTATTGCCGTGCTGTCTGTACCGAATAAACGACCGCTCGTCATATACGATTCCGTTATACAAAGAAGCAACGGCCGCAACCCAAACGTCGTGTATGCGGTTTTTCAAGAGGTCTGCGGCAGGACGGTAGTCGTTTGCGCGCAAAATCGAAAACAACTCGGCGGTAAAAACCATCGTACACCCGGCAAGCATATTCCGAACCAATACTTTTTCAAGCGTAACGTGAACGTCCGTATCCGCGCTATACCGTAGCCCCAACGAGACATTATCTTTATCCACGCTTTCCTGATTGGACGCATACAGCAATTTATCGGGATTTGCTTGCAACGTCTGTACGGCTTCGGTTAGTTTCCGCGGTTCCCAAATATCGTCTTGATCGGCAAAAGCATAGTAGTTGCAGTCGTCGGGCGCGGTATACAGCGCTTCCATAAAGCTATTGCCCACCCCGACGTTCGTGCCGAAGTCCAGCGTCATATCGGCATGGGTATCGGCATACGCCGTCAGAATATTCCGCGTTTCGTCGCTCGATCCGTCATCACGCACATGTAAACGAACCGTAACGTCTTCTTGACAAAAAATACTGTCAAGTTGCTCACGCAGAAATTTCTCACCATTATACGTACTCATAATCACCGCAACAGTCGTCATTGTGTTTTCTCCCGGTAATACGCCGTAAAGGTATGGTGCGATACCCGCTTTTCTTCGGGCGGCAACTTCATATAATCCCCGTATATGCTTGACAGATACGTATCGTATGCCGCAATCGCCTTAAAACTTTTTCCTTCGAAAGGCAAATCGATATATTCGGTAAACGTGCTTTGCGGCAAAATTTCTTTTTCTCTGTACGACCCGCCGACTGCGCCCGCAAACTTCGACGTATCAAAATCGATTTTCTTATATCGGTTTTGTATCTTATCAAACGTTTTGCTTTTATTTACGGGCCTGCTCATCACGTACATGGCAAACCGAAAAGGCTCGTAATACCACGCATGCGTCTTGGAGCGGAAAAACTTCTTCCATTGCGCCGCGACCAAAAGATTCCGTTTAAACGAAGTCGCTTTGAAAGCCTTCTTTGCTTTTTTGTACGTATCCCCCAAGCCGTCTATCACAAACACGTCGATATTCACGCCGATTGCGTCGCCACCCACAATATTGTCATCCTGAAGAACGGTTTGGGGATCGTATATCTTAGCAGATAAATCAACGTAGGTAGGATCGTTTTCCCACGTACGAATGCCGAACGGGGTTTCATGCGAAAGACAATAGGCAATAAAAGCGTCATAATCGGGGCGCGGCATCATAATATCGATATCATCGTCCCACGGAATAAAGCCTTGATGCCGCACGGCACCGAGCAAAGTTCCGCCGCCGAGGGAATAACGAAAATTTTCCCGCACACATATTTCGTGCACGGCACACAGCAAGTCCGTTTCTATTTTTTTCAGTTCTTCTATGTCTATTTCGTTTCCCATATCAAACGCTCTCTTGCTTCCCCTCTTACTGATTGTCAACGTTTTATAGCGTTGCGCAAAAAAGGAAATCCATATCGTTAAGAATTTTTCTTCCCCGCGGCCTTTTTATGAATCAGCTTGAAGAAAACGAATTTTCTCAACCACTTTGGCATGATGCACACTATAAACTGAATGCGGTTATTTTTTCTATATTGTTTTTTTGTGATAAAGCCCGTGTCTAAAATTTGTTTGCGCGCGCGCTTATATTTTTTGTAGTATTTCAGTCCGCCCCGCCTCGCAATCATATCTCTGTTCGTTCTAACGTTGCAAAGATACGCATCGATATTCATACACTTTGCGCCCGCAAGAATCATATCGACCCAAAGCATATCGTCTTCCATTAAGGGACAGTCTTTATAGTTCCCGGCTTCAACCACCTTACACTTCTTATACATTACGGTCATGTGGTTGAACGCACTGCGACTTCTTTGGTATTCGATGATTTCCTCGTGTGTAAGCGGCACTCTGCGTTCGGCAACGGGTTCGTCTGGGGTCGTTTAGAATTCGATGATTTGTGCGCCGCAGATATCAAGTTCCGGGTC
>JAIEBL010000163.1 GCA_029069015.1 Clostridiales bacterium | reverse complement strand
GTAGACAACGAAGCAGCGGAAGCACTTATGTCGCTCGGATTCACGCGTCAGGAAGCGATAGCGGCGGTAGCGCGCCATGCAAGAGAGGGCATGAAGACCGAAGACATCGTACTTGCGGCTTTAAAGGGGTAATAAATGGAAGAAGAAAGATTCGTAACGAGTACCTTTACTTCGGCGGACGGCGATTTAGACGTTACGCTTCGCCCAAAAACGCTCGACGAGTACGTGGGGCAGGACAAGCTCAAACATAATTTAAAGGTCTTTATCGAAGCCAGCAAGAAGCGGCGCGAGGCGCTCGACCACGTGCTTTTGTACGGTCCTCCGGGCTTAGGTAAAACCACGCTTTCGCATATCATTGCGGCAGAGCTCGGCGTACAGCTCCGTATCACGAGCGGTCCGTCGATAGAACGGGCAGGCGATTTGGCGGCTATTCTTACGAACCTTAACGAAAACGACGTATTGTTCGTAGACGAAATTCACCGTTTGAACCGTTCGGTGGAAGAAATACTCTATCCCGCCATGGAAGACTACGCGCTCGATATTGTTATCGGGAAAGGGCCGTCGGCACGCAGTATGCGGTTGAATTTGCCGCATTTTACGCTAATCGGTGCAACGACGCGCGCGGGTATGCTAACCGGGCCGCTGCGCGACCGTTTCGGCGTGATTTGCAGGTTGGAAATGTATTCTCCGCAAGAGTTGGCGGTTATCGTCAAACGTTCGGCTTCCATTTTAAAAATCGAACTTTCGGAAGATGCAGCGGTGGAAATTTCACGGCGCAGTCGCGGTACGCCTCGTATTGCCAACCGACTTTTAAAACGTGTGCGTGATTTTGCCGAGGTGCAGAAAGACGGTAAAATCGACGCAAAGCTGTGCCGTTATGCGCTCGATCTTTTGGAAGTGGACGCATTGGGGCTTGACTATAACGATCGTAAATATTTGGAAGCGCTGATCGTCAAGTTCGAAGGGGGGCCCGTCGGACTTGATACCATTGCTTCGGCAATTAACGAAGAGGGCGTGACCATAGAAGATGTGGTAGAACCGTACTTGTTGCAGCTAGGTTTTATTGCGAGAACACCGCGCGGACGCGTTTGTCTTCCTGCCGCGTGCAAGCATTTGGGACTACCGCCCGTGAACGTACTGCACGATTCGGAAATGGAAGATAATGCATAAAACCGTCATTTTTCCCTACAACAGCGTACTATGTGAGGCATAATTCATTGAAAACAAGCGATTTTTATTACGATTTGCCCGAAGATCGGATTGCGCAGCATCCTGCATCCCCGCGTGACAGTGCGCGGCTTTTGGTGTACGACCGCACAACGAAACAAACCGAGCATCATATTTTTCGCGACTTACCGCAGTACCTGAAAAAAGGGGACGTGCTCGTTATCAACAACACGCGCGTCTTGCCTGCGCGTATTCTCGGTAAAAAAATAGATACGGGCGCATGCATCGAATTTTTATTGCATAAGCGCCGCACTTTAACCGATTGGGAAGTACTGGCAAGACCCGTCAAACGGTTAAAGGTAGGTACAACGGTTTGCTTTTCGGATACGCTTTCGGCAAATGTGCTGGCTGTAAAAGAGGAAGGACTCGTTGAGGTACGTTTTGCCTATATAGGGGTCTTCGAGTCCGAGCTTGCGAAAGTAGGGGAAATGCCTCTGCCGCCTTATATTAAAGAAAAGCTGGTTGACGGAGAGCAGTATCAAACGGTGTATGCAAAGCAAGAAGGATCAAGCGCTGCACCCACGGCAGGGCTACATTTTACGCCCGAGCTTTTACAGGTCGTAAAGAATATGGGGGTTGAAGTGGCGGAAGTTCTTTTACACGTGGGGCTTGGCACGTTTCGTCCCGTAAAGGTAGACGAGATCACCGAACACAAAATGCACAGCGAATATTACGAAATTTCGGCGCAGACTTGCGATATAATCAATCGAGCGAAAAAAGAGGGGCGGCGCGTTATTGCAGTCGGTACTACGTCTGTCAGAGTATTGGAAAGCGCGGCAAGTGAAGCCGGAATTTTAGCGCCAACATGTGGCGAAACGAGTATTTTTATTTATCCGCCCTATACATTTAAAATCGTGGACGCGCTGATTACGAACTTTCATTTGCCCGAATCCACGCTTATCATGTTGGTTTCCGCGTTTTGCGGCAGAGAAGAAACGCTACGCGTATATAACGAAGCTGTAAAGAGCGGGTACCGCTTTTTCAGCTTTGGTGATGCTTGTTTCTTTCTATAAGCGTTGGTCAACTTGCTGATTGTTTGGTCGTGTCGTAGGTTTAGCGGTATAAAAATTTCGGAGTTTGCATGGAATCGAATTTCAGCTATAAAGTGATACATGAATGTGCGCAAAGCGGTGCACGCGTAGGTGAGTTTACTACGCCGCACGGCAAGATTGTCACGCCTGTATTTATGCCTGTCGGGACGCAAGCCACGGTCAAGGCGCTTACACCCAAAGACGTTGAAGAGGCGGGTGCGCAGATTCTGCTTTCCAACACCTACCATCTGTATATGCGCCCGGGACATGATCTTGTACGGCAGGCGGGCGGACTCCATGCGTTTATGGCATGGGATAAACCCATTTTGACCGACAGCGGAGGGTTTCAGGTTTTTTCGCTTGCGAAGCTGAACAATATCACCGACGACGGCGTGCTTTTTCATTCGCACTTAGACGGCAGCAAGCATTTCTTCACGCCCGAGCTTGCCATGGAAATCGAGAATGCATTAGGTGCGGATATTATCATGGCGTTTGACGAGTGCAGTCCGTACGGCGCAGATCACGATTATGCCGAAAGGGCTGAAAAGCGTACAATACGCTGGTTGAAGCGGTGTTATGACACGCATAACGATCCTAAACAAATGCTTTTTCCCATTGTGCAGGGCAATATGTATAAAGATTTACGGTTGCGTTCTCTGGAAGAAACGTTGCCGTATGCGCGGTGCGGGGTTGCCATCGGCGGGTTGAGCGTGGGCGAGCCGAAAGAAACGATGTACGATATTATGGACGAATTGCGCCCGCA
This sequence comes from Clostridiales bacterium, assembly GCA_029069015.1. GTDB lineage: Bacteria > Bacillota > Clostridia > Christensenellales > Pumilibacteraceae > Pumilibacter. The sequence continues at coordinate 1,104 of JAIEBL010000163.1, read as the reverse complement.
TTACCCTGAGAACATGCCGCGATACTTAATGGGGGTCGGGTCTGCCGACTGCATCGTAGAAGGGGTGTTGCGGGGAATCGATATGTTTGATTGCGTGCTTCCGACGCGTACGGCACGAAACGGCACGGCCATGACGTCACGAGGAAAGATAACGGTGCGTAACGCCGTTTATAAAGAAGATTTTACGCCCCTCGATCCCGATTGCGATTGCTATTGCTGCAAGCATTTTACCAAGGCGTATTTGCGTCACCTGGTCAATGCAGACGAAATTTTGGCAGGAGTACTGCTTAGCAGGCATAATATCCGCTATTTGACCCGCCTGACAGAGCGCATCCGCGAGGCGATTCTTTCCGACTCGTTTGGCGACTTTGTGCGCGCATTCCGCTCAACGCCCGAGTATCGCTGAAAAAGCAAACGTGAAAAAATTGTATTTTCCGCTAAAAACCGTTTAAAATCAGTTGCGTATTTCCGAAATCTTTGTTATAATTTTTGAGTGACTCATGCGGTCCGCTGCTCTATTTAAAATTCCGTAGGGCATGAACGTGTGCGAAAGAACCGAAGGAGGGTAGTCATGGCAAACAGTATCATAGAGGCAATCGAAAAAGAATACCTCAAAAAAGAAGTTCCGTCTTTTAACGTGGGTGACGTTGTCAAAGTGGGCGTCAAAGTCGTAGAAGGCAACCGCGAGAGAACGCAGGCGTTCGAGGGCACGGTCATTGCAAAACGCAACGGCGGCGTGCGTGAAACGTTTACGGTTCGTCGTGTTTCGTTCGGCGTAGGTATCGAGCGTACGTTCCCGCTTCATTCGCCCCGTATCGAGAGCATTACCGTTGTGCGCAAAGGTAAGGTGCGTAGAGCTAAGCTTTATTATCTTCGTAACCTTTCGGGTAAAGCGGCGAAAATCAAAGAGGTCAAATAAGTTAAGTTTCAGCAGAAGAGAAGGCGATTGTTTAGTCGCCTTTTTCTTTTATTCTTTTTCCGTAAATTGGTGGGCTCGTTACTTTTTGCGTTTTTTGCGGCAACGATCGGAAAAATCATTTTTGAAAAATTTTTCCTTTCTCGGAAAAAAACTTGCTTATTTTGGCAAAGTATATTATTATAGAA
>JAIEBL010000162.1 GCA_029069015.1 Clostridiales bacterium | reverse complement strand
GCTACGATCGCTTGATTTTCCCGTCCATTGAGCGCGAGGTGCGCGGCGAGCTGACCGACCGCGCCAACGAGCAGGCGATCAAAATGTTCGAGCAGAACCTAAAGCCGCTGTTGTTGCAGCCGCCCCTCAAAGGTAAGGTTATTTTGGGCTTAGACCCTGCGTACCGCACGGGCTGCAAGATCGCCGTTATCGACGCGCTCGGCAACGTACTCGATCACACCGTCATCTATCCGACGCCCCCGCAAAAGAAAGTGGAAGAAGCGAAAGTCGCGCTTAAAAAACTGATCGAAAAGCACGGCGTAGATGTCATCAGCATCGGGAACGGAACAGCGAGCAAAGAAAGCGAAATTTTCGTTGCGGAGCTCATCAAAGAATGCGACCGTCCGCTTTCGTACGCCGTGGTCAACGAGGCAGGGGCGAGCGTGTATTCGGCAAGTAAGCTGGGCGCGGAAGAATTTCCCGACCTTACGGTGGAATACCGTTCCGCCATTTCGATCGCGCGTCGTCTGCTCGATCCGCTTGCCGAGCTCATTAAAATCGACGTGAAGAGCATCGGCGTCGGGCAATATCAGCACGATATGCCGCAGAAGCGGCTGACCGAAGTGCTTACGGGCGTCGTGGAAGACTGCGTAAACAGCGTAGGCGTCGACCTCAATACCGCGTCCGTCAGCCTGCTTTCTTACGTATCGGGCTTAAACGCCGCGATCGCAAAGAACATCGTCAAGTACAGAGAAGAAAAACCCTTCGTAAACCGTGCGCAGCTTCGCGAAGTACCCAAGCTCGGACCCAAAGCGTACGAGCAGTGTGCGGGCTTCTTGCGCATTGTGGACGGCGAAAACGTGCTCGACAACACCGCCGTGCACCCCGAAGCGTACGAGGCGACGGAAAAGCTTCTCCTAAAGTACGGTAAGTCGGACGAAGACGTTAAGAGCGGCAATTTGGGCGACATCAAAGACCGCGTAAAAGAAGAGGGCACGGCTTCCGTTGCCGCGCAGATCGGCGTGGGTGAGCCGACGCTTGCCGACGTCATCGACGAAATCGTAAAACCCGGTCGGGATATCCGCGACGCTTTGCCGCAACCGCTTCTCCGCGCCGACCTTATGGACATCAACGATTTGCAAGTCGGCATGGTGCTTACGGGCACGGTGCGCAACGTCATCGACTTCGGGGCGTTCGTGGACATCGGCGTGCATCACGACGGACTCGTGCACATTTCCGAGATTTCCGATTCGTTTATCAAGCACCCCGGCGAAGCGCTCAAAGTGGGCGACGTGGTGCGTGTGCGCGTCATCGGCGTAGACCCCGTTAAGAAGCGGATCAGCCTTTCGATGAAGAGCGAAAACGGCGAAAAGAAAGAAGCGCCCAAAGAACAGAAAAAGTTTAACCGCCCGCAGAGCGAGCACAAGCCGGGCAACCGTCCGCAAGGGAACAACCACCCGCAGGGCAACCGTCCGCCGCGCCGCGAGGGAGGGGAGCGTTCGCTCGACGATATGCTTAAAGC
>JAIEBL010000161.1 GCA_029069015.1 Clostridiales bacterium | reverse complement strand
GTGTTATTCGACTCGGTGTAATCCCATTCCTGCGACGACGTAAGTTGGGTCCCGTTTACCGTCACGCTGCCGCCGTACGGCGCTTTCGTCAGCGCGACTGTGTGCGTCGCGTTATCGGTAACGTCCAACTCGAACGTAGCGGTGGTCAAGCCCGCCACTATGACGCGGAAATTGTATTCGCCGGCGGGCACCTGCATAACAGCGGTCGTGCCGCCCGTGCGCAACTCGTAGTATTTGGTTTTATCCGTCCTACCCTCCGCGGTGATAAGCGCCGCGGGCATATTGAAGCCGGTCGGCGGCGTCAGGGTAACGGTCGCCGTACGGGTTTCGGTCTGACGGAAGGTCACGTTTACCGCGGTATCCGTCGTAACGCCCTTTAAGATATATTTGCCGTGTACCGCATTTGCGGCAACGTCGGCGGTAATATCTTCCACCGACTGCCCCACTACGCGCTTGACCGTATCAATCACGTAAGAGCCGCCGGCATAACGGAAGGTCAGTTCGGCATCGCCGCCTACGGGGACTACGTCCTCGGTAAGCGTCACGGCGCCGCCGCCCGTCGCCGTAGCCGTCACGCGCGCCGCGCCGAGGCCGTTGAGTATGCGCATCATTTCGGCGTCGTCTTGAGCGCTTCTGCCGTATGTCGTACACCGGATATCCGACAATATCGCCGCACTGTTGCAAGTGATAACGCCGGGGCAAGCCGCGCCGCTGTGGATAACGTTGCGGTCGTAACCGATGTATGTGCCGTCCTCGGGCGTGCCGTACACGTAGTAATACGTGTCGCCGTCTTTGATCAGCGTAAGCGTTACGCCGTCATCGGCGAAGCTACCGCTATGCTGCGTCGTGTAGAAAGCTTGCTGTTCGTACGGGTCGGTCCAAACGCGCCCGACGTAGCTGATGCGGGTAATGCGCACGGTGTTGCTGTCTACGCTGCCTTTCAGTAAACTGATGCCGAAGCCGTACATTCCGTACGACGTCTGCCCCATCAGATTGACCGTCGCGCGATTTGTATATTTGCCGAGCACCGCCGACCCGTCTTCGAGATCGGGACGGATCCGCATGGTGTAGACGAAACGGTCGGAATACACGTTGCGCAAGAAAATACTTTTATTGTTGGGCGTCAGAGTACGGTCACCCGACGCGTCCGTGCCGTATATGCCCTCATTCGCACGGCTGAAATCGTAATCGGCCGATTTTGCGTAGCCGTCTGCCGCGTTGCCCAACAGCCAACCGTTTTGGTCCGCCTCGCAGTACCCCGTCTTGCCGAAATTGTACATTTTGCCGTAATTGTAGTCGTTGCCCAGCCCAGGATACATATTGGTCCCGCCCGCGCCTACGTCGCCCGAGATGACGTTGTAGCGCACGAACACGCGAATCTTCTCGGGTACGTCCGCTTCATTCTCGACGGTTAAGCCGATGTTCGACCAAGGCACGAAAACCTCGGTGGTCATGCCGTCGGTTTCGCCGCTGTTTACAACGCCCTGCACCGTCGTGCGGCTCAGGTAATTGTATAAGCCGTAGGCGCGCGGGGTGTTGCCTGCGTCAAACCCGACGCTGAACTTATGACCGAGCGTCGTATCTCCCTCGGGAACAACCGACAGTATGAAACCGGAATTCACGAATTGTTGCATGCCGTATGCGCGGGAATAGATCACGTTGTAGTCGCGGCTGACCATTCCGAAATACATGCCGCTTACGTCGTAGTAGCTGCGTACAACGAAGCTGCATCCGAGCTCGACGTGGTTAAATTCCTTCGTGCACTTCTCCGTCCATGCCGCCTCGTCTAAATACCCGTCTATGTTTATGTCCGCATCGGGCGTGCAATGAAAGCCTTGCGTGCCGTACTTCGATTCGATTGCCGACCAGGTGCCCGTCTTGTACTTGTTACCGCAAGCGAAAAGGCAGGCGGATGCAACGAGCAACACGAACAGTAAAGGGATCAAATATCTCTTTTTCATATCTCCTCCTTATTTCGCCAATACCGCGATATCCGAAATCTTGATGCCGTCGCCCGCCTCGCCGGATTGATCCAACTGCGCGGACACCTTGATCGTGATCTTCTTGACCTTGATCGGATTGAACCGCGCGGTGGCGGCACAGCCCGGACGGATCGTACGGCTCGCCACGTTGTAATACGTAGGGTCGAACGGAAGGTTGCGGATGGCGACAACGGTCGTGTTCCCGTTAAACCACGCCGGTGACGAGGCAAGCTCGAAGCGAATCTCGTCGATGCTCTTAAACGCGTATGCGAAATCGTAGCTGTTGTAGATCATGACGGCGGCGACCTCTTGCGCCTCGGCAAATTCGAGCGTAACCGTCGTACCGCCCGCCTTGCCGCGGTATTCGATGTGCGCGGCATACTCGTGCGAAACGAACAGTCCGTCCGTCAGATAGCGCGCCGTGGCTTTGTCGCCGTCTTTTACCGTAACTTTGGCTTTGCCCGCCATGTTTCTATATCCGCTTACTTCGTACGGCAACGGTTGCGGCGACCAGGTCGGACCGTTGGAATACAGCATGTCGAACGTACCCGACGCCGTCGTAAAGCCGTACTCTGCGGCGGTGATGCCGTAGGTGCTTCCGTCCACAAACGTGATCCTATCGTACGCTATGCCGCGCGGATTGGCATTGCCGGACGCGCGGTCGAGCAGCGAATGGTAAATCACGAAGATCTCGTCGCCCACATATACGAATGCGTGGTGACCGGGACCCGCCATGTGATCCTGATCGGCGTCGATGCACAGCGTGGGATTACCGTGCTCGCGTTTCATCTTAACGAACGGTCCCGTCGGGCTGTCGGACACCGCAACGGACACACTGTATCCGTTGCGCACTTCGTACCCTATGGGGGCGTACGTTAAATAGTACACGCCGTTATGCTTGATCATGAAGGGCGCTTCGTCCAACCTCGAACCCGTCTCCATGGCGAACGGAATATTCGCTTCTTTATCCGCCAAAGAAGCAAAGCCGGGATACGTAAGTTCCGTAAACGTATCGTAGATGGGCGTCACCATATCCGCCATTTCCACAACCGCCAGATGCGGCCAAGCCCAAGAACTTGTTGCCATTTGATGCGAGTACTGTATGCGCATATAAAGATACATCCGTCCGTCGTCGTCGAAAAACGGGCTGACGTCGATGATCGTCATGTAGTTGGGGTCTTTCTTGTCCTGTCCCTCTTTTCCCCAGCCTTGATTTTCCTCGGCAACCTTCGATTTGTTTTCGCTGATCGTTTCGCCGTCCACGACGTACGCCGGGTGGTCCAAGTTGAGCTCCATCGTCGGGTGGGCGATATCGAGCTGTTCGCCGAGTAAATTCTCGCCCGTATAGTAGACGAACGGTCCCGCGGGACTGTCGGACACCGCAACGCCGATATAGCCTGTATAGTTGGTATTGTCCTGCCCGTAGCAGGCGGTAAAATACATATAATATTTGCCGTCGCTGCCGCGGATCACTTCGGGCGCCCACAAATCCCATTTGCACCATCTGTCTTCGGCGTCCTCACCCCAATCGATGACCGTGCCTAAGGATTCCCAATTGCTCAGGTCTTTGCTACGGAAGCCGATAAAGTTATCGTATACCGTGGTTGCGTATACGTAAAAATATCCGCCGTCCGCTTCGTGCTCCTCTTTCGACACCCAGATCGCGCCCGGGTCGGCTGCATGGTTGAGGTTGAGATCGTTGCGGAAGAACAGACTCGTATCGTAGCTTCCGTCCGCCGCTACGCCCGTTTCGTACGCCATAAGCGTCGCTGGCTTATCGCCGCACGCCGCAAACGACACACAAAGCAACGCGGTCAGCAATACTGCCAACAATTTGTTTCTCTTCATTCTTGCCTCCTTATGTTACGGTTTTACCCTTTTAATCCCGAACTCATCGAGATGCCTTTTATGAAATATTTCTGCGTGAAAATGTAGATGAGGACGAGCGGCGCGATACTGATGACGCACGCCGCAAGGATGACGTCCCACAGTCCCTCTACGCGATACATACTCGAAAGGTTTTGGAGCGCCAACTGCAACGTGTACAGTTCGGGGTCGCTCAGATAAAGCAACGCGCTGAGGTAATCGTTGTATCTGCCTATAAAGTTCAACAGTCCGAGCGACACGAATACCGGTACGGACAGCGGAACGATGATCCTGAAAAAGATACCGACGTTGCCCATGCCGTCTATCTTTGCGGCTTCGACCAACTCGTCGGGAATGCCTTGCATATACTGGCGCATGAAGAACACGCTGCCTACCGCACCGAACAAGCCGGGCACGAGAATGGGTAACGCGGTGTCCGTCCAACGGATCGTGTCGTACATCAGGTAGGACGATACGAGCGACACGCAGCCGGGAACCATCATCGTGACGATCAGAAACTGGAACAGAAAATTCTTGCACGGGAAGCTGAGTTTTGCAAAGGCAAAGCCCGCCGCCGCCGAAACGAACAGTCCCACGATGAGCGGCGGAAAGTTCATCCAGATCGTGTTCCAGAACGACCTTAGCAGCGTCGCGCCGCCCACGCCGCCGTAGTTTTCGGACGAAAAAATCGCCTTATAGCCTTCGAAGTAGAACTTGCCGTCTTTGGGCCACCACGTAAATTGCGGTTGCAGAATGTCCGGCAGATTTTTGAACGAAGATATGACCACGGTATAAAACGGCACCAACACAAACGCCAACATCAGGAGGAGCACAAGATAGATCAATATTTCGCAGACGACGTGACCCACCGTCTTTTTGTGCTTTGCCGTGACGGGTAATGCTTGCGTATTTTCCATAACTCAGTCCTCGCTTACCCAGAATTTGCGCGTCCAGAAGCAGATACGTGTTGCGACGAAAATGAAGATCGCCAACAGCCAAGCCGCCGCGCACGCAAGTCCCATACCGTACGCCGCCGGCGCGCTGATGCCCATGATGTACACGTAGTAGACGGCAGTCAAGCCTGCTTGTTCCGGACCGCCCGTATTGCCGCCCCACACTTGCTGCGTGGTAAAAGCCTGCATGGCACCGATAACGCCCATCGTCACCATATAGAAAGTCGTGGGCGAAATGCTGGGTAGCGTCACGTGCACGAACTTTTTCCAGGCGCCTGCGCCGTCGAGATCGGCAGCCTCGTAGAGGTTCTTATCGACCGCGGCGAGCGCCGATTGATACAGCAATACGTTATAGCCGTAACCGCTCCAAATCGACATCAACAGAACGGCAAACCGAAATCCGTTCGGCTCGTCAAGCCAGCGCACGCGCGCACTTTCCCCGAAAAGCTTCGTGAGGATTCCGTTCAAAATGCCGTAATCGGCCTCGAAAATCCATTGCCACATGATCGACGTAGCAACAAGCGAGCAGACGTACGGAATGAAAAATATGACGCGGTAAAGACCTTTGGCTTTAAGCGTCTGACGGCTCAGAAGCAGGGCGACGCCCAGCCCGAGCACGATACAGACGGCGGTGGAGATCGCATAGAAAAAGGTATTCCCGAGCGCTTTCCAGAACCGCACGTCGGTCAACATTGCCTTATAGTTGCCGATCCCCGTAAACTTCATTTCGTCGAAATACACGCTGGGCACGTCGCCGAAACTCATCAGAAAAGACATGAGCTGCGGCACTATACTGAACAGAAGATAGCCGACTATGGGGATCAGTGCAAAGATCAGCCCCGTTTTGGCGTCGCGGTATTTCTTTTTATGCAGGCGCATCGGCCTGAAACGTTCGACTTCTTTCATGAACAAATAATCTCCTTAGCGGATCATTACTTTTTGTATCTTTGCAACGCCGTATTGCCGATGGGGATATATTGTTCAAAGAAATCCGTAAGCGTCATTTTCTGGTTGCGCACCTCGTTGTTGAGTGCAAGCGCCCAAGTCTCCTCTATCCAATTTCGGTCGGGCATATACCACCAATCTCCCGGCGTTTGGTAAAGCGCGGCGTCCGCGATGATCGACAAGTTTTTGTCGGAGCGGGTCGCGACGTACTTAACGGCCGAATTGGGATTGTTGGGAAGCGTGAACGACGCTTCGGCAATGATGTCTTGCGCCGCCTCGCTCGTAAGCCATTTCAATACGAGCATGGACTCCTTCTTTTTGCTCGAATACGCATTGATAGACAAGGCGTTGGAGTCGCTCGCGCCCGCCGGATTGCCGCTCACCTTAACGGTGCCGTCGGCGTTGTATTCCTTATATACGGCAAGCGGTGCAATGTCCCACTCGAATTTGGCGTCGCCCGTCATACGCTTGACGGCGTTGTCGATCGTAAGGAAGGTTTCCGACTTGTCGACAAGCATGGCGACCTCTTGCGAAGTAAACATACCTGCCTGCCCCGTGATCGTCGATTCGCTGGGGATCGGACTGACTTGCAAGCCTGTGCCGTATTGATCCTGATAGCTGCGGTTCTGCGCCAGCATGACCCAGCGCGCAAACGCCGTTTGCTGTGACGGCAACCGTTTGAGCTTGCCTTCCGCTTCGAGGTCGAGAACCTGTTGCGTCAGATACGATGCGTCGAGCGTAGACCCGTTTGCGAGCAAAGACGTAACCAACGCGTCGTTCAATTTGACACGATCTCTGTACCCGATCGTTTCACGGGCGGTGTACGTGTTCTGCCCCACCGTCACGCTTTCCACGTTGTCTGCGACGATGAAATTGGGCACGTTGTCCCCTACGGTGAACACCCAATCGCCGTTCCCCGTCACGTCCTCGATGCAGTCGCCGCCGACCGAGAAACCGTAGTTGAACCACCACCACTGATAATGTCCGTACGTAGTATTCAGCTTAACGTTATCGTTGTATACCTTAGACATGATGCGGTCGAGGTCTTCCTGCTCGTCCCACGACATCGCGATTCTGTTGTTGAACACCATGACCTCGCCGTCATACGGTTTGACCCAGCCGTGCACGCCGTTTAGGTACTGCCCGTTCGAATCGGCATACTGACGGTAGAACCCGCGTTTTAAGTTGTTTACGGTAACGGCGTTTGCGCCAGTCAGGTTGTGTTCGGCGTTAAACGCGTCCACATAGTCTTGCGTGATCTCATCCTCGTAGGCGGAAATGCAGATGATCCCCAACCGCTCGAACGCCGTTTTGTTGTAATACAAAATCGTAGGCGTAACGTCGCGCAGTACGCCGTAGATCGGATCGTCGTCATTGGACGTATTGTTGGCGATATTATAGTGATACCGCTCCATGCCTTGACTGTAAAGATTGTCCAAACCGAGATCGATGCCATATTGCTCGCTCAGTTCGGTCAAATTTGCCAAAATACCGAAATTTCCCGTCCACAGCTTGAAAAAGCGGTCGTTGACAAGAATGATGTCCGGTGCGTTGCGACCTTTCGCCGTCGACTGAACGTACATCTGATAGTCGTCGCCTTTTTGTCGGAACTCCAACTTGACGCCGTCTTTCGGACCTTGCGTTCGGTTGTATTCGTCCTTGAGCTTGGTCATGACCGCCGTTTCGGTCAGACCGCCGTCACAAACGAGCAGAACCTGCTTCAAACGGCCGCTACCGCCGCCGCAACCTACAAGTCCGCCCCCCACGGTGATTACCAACAAAATCGCGCACAGCACGCTTACGATC
>JAIEBL010000160.1 GCA_029069015.1 Clostridiales bacterium | reverse complement strand
CTATGGCAAAGATCATCAATAAGCAATATGCGGTCATCGGGCTCGGCAGATTCGGGCAGGCGCTTACCAAGCGGTTGCATGCCGAAGGCGCGGAAGTGCTCGCCATCGACAGCGATATGGAAATCATCAACGAAATGGAGCGGTACTGCACGCAAGCGGTGTGTGCCGACGCCACCGACGAAGCGGTGCTCGAGAAGCTCGGCATCCGCAACCTCGACGTCGTTATCGTGTGCGTCGCAAGCAACATCGAATCGAGCGTGTTCATTACGCTGACCTGCAAGCAGATCGGCGTACCCAAAGTGATCGCAAAAGCGCTGAACGAACGGCACAGTCAAGCGCTGAAAAAAATCGGCGCGGATATGGTGATCATCCCCGAAGAGGAATCGGGCGCAAAGCTTGCCGCCAATCTCGTTGCGCCGAACATGATCGAAATCCTTTCCCTTTCCAACAAATTCCGTATCGTGGAAATCCGTACGCCCTTGAAGTGGCAACACAAAACGCTTATTCAGCTCAATCTTCGGAACACCGAAAAGGTTTCCATCGTGCTCATTAAGCGCGGCGAAGAGATAATCGCCACTCCCGGCGCGGACTGCGAACTGCTACCCGAAGATATTCTGGTCATCGCAGGCTCGTATACCGATACGAAGCGCCTGAGCACGAAAGCCACCGAATCGGTACTCGAAGACTAACCGCCCCCTGCCGCTTACGCCATGAGCTTTACTTCAGCTTTGACCGACACGTCGGTACTCTTCAAATCAAAGGTCTTGTACCCTTTCGTACAAAAGCGGTGAAAGCGGGAACGAAGCTCCAAAAAGTCGATTCCCCGTTCTTTGGAAACGGCCGCCGCATACATCACGCTGTTTTCGATCATGCGTTCGAACTCCCGTTCGAGCGCTTTTTTTCGCTCACTCTGCGCGATCTGCGTTCCGAGCACCTGCATACTTTCCAACCGCAATTTTACTTTGATTTTATACGCGCACGTATTGCCGTTTTTGTGCGACAGCTTCGTCTTCACCTTTTTGCTCGTAAGCCGCGCCGTGACGCTCACCTCGGTCTGTCCGTCGAGCGTGATATTTTTCAGTTCCACGAGTCCGAAACGCGAATCCTCATCCTGCCAGACGATTCCCGTCGTGGTACGCTCGTCGAGAACAACGGGCGCATCTTGTC
>JAIEBL010000016.1 GCA_029069015.1 Clostridiales bacterium | reverse complement strand
CGGTAATACCTTCCACGTAGTATCGTTGCAACCATATAAACAGCGCAGTGATCGGAATGGATACCACGACAGCTGCGGCGCAGAACACGGTAAAATATTCGCTTGCCAGCGTGGAATTGTCGAGCCACGACTTCATGCCCACCGCCACGGTGAACTTATCGGGATCGCCGAGCATAATAAACGACGTGAACATGAACTCGCCCCACGGCGCAATGAACGAAGTGAGAATGGTGTAGATGATGATCGGCCTTGCGAGCGGCAAAATCATCTTTATGAAAATTTGGTGTCTGTTCGCGCCGTCGATACGCGCCGCCTCGTCGAGCGACTTGGGGATCGTGTCGAAAAAGCCCTTGCAGATATAGTACTGCATCGCCGAACTTGCGCAAAACACGAGAATGAGCCCGAGCAGGTTTTGCGTAAGGTTGATTTCTTTCAGCACGAAGTACACCGCCGTCATGGACAAAAAGCCCGGGAACATGCCCAAAATGAGCATGAGGTTCATGAGCGGCTTTCTCAGCTTGAAGCGCAGTCTCGACAGCGCGTAGCTCGTCATGAGCACTATGATCGTCTGAATGATCGTAACCACGACCGAAACGAGCATGGTGTTGCCGTACCAGCGCAAAAACTTTGTTTTGGTAAACAGCTTTATATAGTTATCGAACGACCAGCGCTTGGGAAAAAGATAGTCCGCCGACATTCCCACCTGCTCGCCGCGGAACGACAAGATGATGAGCATGAAGAACGGGATCAGCCACAAGATCGAGATGATAACGAGTATGGCGTAAGCGAATATGAGCGACACGCGCTCGGCGCCTTTTTTGCTTCTGTGTTTTTTCTTGACGGCTGCCATTACATAAAGTCCTCCTCGTTTTTAACGGATTTGGAGCGATTGTAAAGTATAAGCGAGAACACCGCCACTATGACGAACGTCACGATACCGATGACGGAAGCTATACCGTACTGACTTTCGCTAACGGTCAATTTATACAGCCACGTAATAAGCAAGTCGGTCTTGCCCGCAAACTGCATATCCAGCGACGACGGATTACCGCCCGTCAAAAGGAATATCACGTTAAAGTTGTTCAGGTTGCCGATAAACTGCGTGATCAGATACGGCGTGGTAACGTGCAACATATACGGAAGCGTGATCTTCATGTACGCGCGGATAGGGCCCGAGCCGTCCATACGCGCCGACTCGTACAAGTCCGCAGGGATATTCATGAGGATACCCGTGCAAATGAGCATGGAGTACGGTATGCCGATCCACATATTCACGACGATAATCGTTACTTTCGCAACGGTGCCGTCGGTAAGGAACGGAATGGCGTGGTCTATCCACCCCCACTTCATCAAGAGATTGTTGATAAGTCCCTGGTCGGCAAGGAGCTGCGACATAAACATGAGCGAAACGAATTGCGGAACGGCAATCGTCATCACGAGAATCGTACGCCAAACCTTTTTGAACTTAACGCCCTTTTTGTTGATGAGGATCGCCACGATCATACCGAGTATGTAGTTGGTAAACGTAGCAAACACCGCCCATACGATCGTCCACAACAACACTTCGCCGAACGTATACGCAAACGCCTTGCTGTCCGCCGAAACCCCGCCGCCGAACAGCGTTACGAAGTTGTCCACGCCGTTCCACCGGAACAGCTCGTTGGGCGGCAGGTGCGCCTTGTCGTAGTTGGTAAAGGCGATAAAGACCATAAAGAATATGGGAAGTACCGTAAACACCACCAACCCGAGCATGGGCACGGACAAGAGCGTTTTGTGGTAGTTCTTGTCGGCACAGGAGCGAAGGTCGTCCTTAGACGTAGGGAGCGCACGATGCGCTTCAACGAATTGCTGCGACAAAAGATTGCCCTTGACGTTCTGATACCAACCGTACAAAAAGCCCGCCATAATGAAAATGGTCAAAAGCGAGTACAGCAATATAAGCAAGCTGTTGTCGTAGAACTTGTACGTATACGCGCCCAGCGCATCGTCCCAGACCTCTACTTTCGCCACTTCGCCCAAACTGCCCATTTTGGCCAGGTATTTCCAACCGAAAAACACCATGTACAAAACGAACAGCACTTCGAACAGCATATACAGAATGCCGCGAAGATATTGCTTGCGCGCGATAAGCCCGAAGCCCATAAGAAGGAACGACGTGCGGGTCTTCCAATCCCCGTCCTTCGCCGCCTTGCCTATATTGACAAAAATCCCGATAAACGCGAGCCAAAGCTTTTTGAGCTTTTGCGGAATCGCCTTAAAGAACGCCGCCAGCTTTTTGGGTAGTGCCTTGAAAAAAGCGGCAAAGCGGAACCAGAACTTTTGCCAGGGCGATTTTTTAAGATAATCCAAATCGACCATAATAACTCCGATTGTTATGCAGTAGTAATCGTGTTCTTAATTTTGTTCACCATGTACGCAAGGCGCGCCTCGTAGGTATAGCCGGCGCCTTCGGTGCCCGCCTCGTCTACCAAGCCGTCCATAAGGTTCAGGCCGTATTCTTTTAAGGGCTCCCAGAAGCTGGTCGGAACGGCGGTTTGCTCGACGGCGAATTCGTTTTGCGCGTTAAGCGCGATAAACGTTTCGTCGCCGCTTACAAGGTCTGTAATTTCGATATTGGTAGGTCCGACCATGTGCTTTTCAAAGCGCTCGCGCTGCATGCTTGCGCTCGAAAGGAATGCCGCCAACTTGTGCGCCTCGCCTATTTTGTCCGTGCCGCAGTGCGGGTTCACGCCGAACATTTTGTAACCCTTAAACGATTTGAGCTGCACCGGTTCGCCGTCTAAGGTAACGGTGGGAAGCTTAGCGACGCCGTAGTTATCCCCCAGCGTTTCTTTAATGTTTTTCGCGATCCACGTGCCGGTAACGGCGACTGCCGTGGTGCCGGTGGCAAAGCCGGTCGTAATCGTGCTGTTGTTGGTGCCTTTGCCCGCGAACACGTTTTTGTTCGAGGTAAGCTTTTGAATCGCCTTAGACGCCTTGACGCCGTTTTCATTGTCGAAGTCGATCGTGATGCTCTTTTCCACGTGACGCTCGTCGTACTCTACGTTGTAGCTGCAACCGAACGAGAAGAACCAGCCTGCGGTGTACCACGGCACGTCGATCGCCCACGCGATTTTTTTGTTTTGCGCGGCGGCACAAGCGGCGATAATATCTTCCAAGCGTCCCGCTTGGGCATCGCTTACGACCGACTTATCGTAGATCATAAAGTAACCGTTGTCGGAGGCATACGGATAGCCGTACACCTTTTCCTCGCCACCCTCGACGAGCGTTGCGGCTTTGACGGAATCCTCGGTGTTGTTCGCCTTGATCGTTTCGAGCGAGCTGCCGCCGATCCGCGCGAGCGCGCCTACGCGCAACAGCGGAATAAGCTGGTCGTTGGAATAGCAATAAACGTCGGCAGCGGCGGAAGGGTCTTTGCTTACGTTGCTGTACGCCATATCCTCTTCGCTGATACCCACCTTGATCTTATACTTTTTATCGGGATTGGCGGCTTTGAACTGCTCCGCCATTTCCTTAAAGGTTTGCTCTTGCGCCGCCGAACCCCAAATCGTGAGTTCAATTGTGCCGTCGTCGCCACAGGCGGTCAGCCCCGCCATCGTACCG
>JAIEBL010000159.1 GCA_029069015.1 Clostridiales bacterium | reverse complement strand
GATTTATACAAAAGCATAACGACGACAGCCAAAACAATCGTTTTTATGAAGTTAAAAAGCGTCACCCAATACCAAACGTCCCAAAAGAACGCCATGCCCAATTTCCAATTAAAGCCCAGAAAAGCAGGAAAATTCAAAAGCAAATTCACGGGGATCGACCATAGTACACGAACCACACAGGCAACGATAAGCCAAAGAATAACTGATTTTATTCCCTTGTGTTTTTTATAAATAATTGCCGGTATGAGAATAAAAGGTATTAAAATAATAATGTTTGCGAACTCACCGACAAACGCCGTCGAACTTCCCGTGATCACGCCGTAAAGCAGTTCTTTAAAAGCACCCGATATAATGCCCGCAACCGGTCCGAGCGCATAAGCGCATATCAAAATAAACACGTCGGAAAAATCAAGCTGTAAGAACGGCACGGCATTCAATACGGGAAACTGTAAAAAGCGTAATACGAGAGAGAGAACGGTAAACGTAGCGATATATACGATACGTCTTGCCGTAAAATACTCTTTGAACGCTTCCCCTTTATTTCGTTTCTGCGCGACGTTTTGCGTCTCTTCGCCGCCCGTTTCTACCGTCGTTTCGTTATTTGCCTCTTCCATTGCTATTGCACTCCTTTTACTTTTTACAAAAAAAACGCCCCACAATTAGTGGAGCGTAAAAATACAGAATTGAAAACCCTGTTTTTATCTTTTCACATCCGGACTATACCGTCGGTACGGGAATTTCACCCGTTCGGGAAATTTTCGGAAAAATTTCTTCGCAGACTATACTGCCGGTGGGGAATTTCGCCCCGCCCCAAAGATTGTAGCTATATGATATACCCTGCTTCTGCTTTTGTCAAGTTTTTATACGGGGTTTCTGCGATTTTTGTACAAGCTTACCCTAGTCTTCGTAATGGGTTACGTTGTCGCCGAAATCCCAGAGTTTTTCGAGGCGGTAGAACTCGCGAGCCTCCTCATGGAAGACGTGCAAAATAACATGCCCGTAGTCGATGACCGCCCACTTGGCGTTCACATCG
>JAIEBL010000158.1 GCA_029069015.1 Clostridiales bacterium | reverse complement strand
GTTCAAGCTTTTGCACCAAGGAATCGCCGACACCGAAACGAACCTCACGGACGCCGCCAACGGGGAACACTTCGAATGGACGGATATGTATGCCCGCTTTGCAAAGGAAGCGAAAGAAGAGGGCTTCGATACGATCGCGAAACTTTTTGAGCTCGTGGGGCAAATCGAAAAGTCGCACGAAGAACGTTATTTAAAGCTCTGCGCCAATATCAAAAACGGCGAAGTGCATGAACGCAAAGAAGTCTGCGTTTGGGTCTGCCGCAACTGCGGATACTTGCACACGGGTGAAAAAGCCCCCGATGTTTGCCCCGTATGCGCGCACCCGAAGAGCTTTTTCATGCTCGAAAACGAGAACTACTAATCCGCTTTTTGGAATGACAAAAAACATAGGAGCTGCCGTTTAATGCGACAGCTCCTTGTTTCTTATGATGGCTTGACGATTTAAAACACCGTTTTGAACATATTCAGAAATAGCAAATTTAATTCATCCCAATCATGCTTATTATCGTCCGGACTTGCTTTGAGGATTCCTTCGATTTTTTCTATATTCAACTCAATATATTCGTTGATTTCGTCAATTCTTTTTCCTGTGCCGATTTCCGGGGAATTCATTTTTAAATCAAGGAGAGTATTGACGCTGTTTTTGAGCGAATCATCCAAATAACAATCCATCAACGTTTTGAACTGCATAGGGGGTGGGGTTCCTCTATCCATGATCCATTTGCAGGCAAGAATGGGGCGAAGAACATAAAAATACTTTTTTAGTGGTACGACATTTGCTTCAAGGTGCTCCCGATAATTACGTTTTGCCGTACTCAAGTAATGATAAAGTACGGATTTTTTGATAAAATATTTATTAATAATTGCAGAAACATTTTTCCACTCGTCGGTTGTGCGGTAAACAATCGGTGACGAGTTCCATTCAAACAATGTCGGATTTGAATTATGCAGTAATCTTAAAGCCTTCTGCAAGTCCCAACCATTGATGTCAAGCGTTTCGTCGAGTTGCCATTCAATTACGTCGCGCATTTTATCTAAATGCAAATAATCGTTTTTCGGTCTTAAATAAATAAATCGCACGTCATAATCACTATCCGGCGAGGCAAATCCCCAGGCTCGACTGCCGGATTCCACACAATGTAAGATTTTTACATTTTCTTTTTTCTCTATCTCATTGAGCTTTTCGTTAATAATATTCAGTATTTTCATGTTATTTACCCCGTATAATTTTATACATCATAGCACAAATTTTTGAATTTACCAAACCGAAAAGCGGAAATTTTCAGATGAGGTCGCCGAATCCGTGCTGGCGGAGCGCTTCATATAGTACGATGGCGACGCTGTTGGAAAGGTTGAGCGAGCGAAGATTTTTGCCCATGGGAATGCGAAGAGCGGTGTCGGGGTTATCGAAGACAAGCGATTCGGGCAGTCCTTTCGTTTCCTTGCCGAAGACGAGGTAAGCGCCGTCGGGGAAGGCAATGTCGGTGTACCGTTTTTTTGCCTTGGTGGATAAATAAAAATACGGCCCGTTCGTTTTGGCGAAGAATTCATCCAAAGAGTCGTAGGTCGTGACGGTCAGCTAGTCCCAATAGTCAAGCCCCGCGCGTTTGAGCGTGCGGTCGGAAAGCTCGAACCCGAAGGGGCGGATAAGGTGCAGGTGCGTATCCGTGCAAGCGCACGTGCGCGAAATATTGCCGGTGTTTTGCGGAATCTCCGGCTCTACCAAAACCACGTTGAACATGGGGATAGTATACAACGGTTTATGCTGTTTTGGCAATCTTTTTGGGTGTTTTTTCGGTTTTCGGTTTGGGTTTATGCAAGCCGATAAGCAGTCTGCCTATTCTTGCGCCTGCGGCGAAGCCCGCGGCGGCAAACGCCACGGCGTAGAAGGACAGCCGCCCGTCGTATAATAGGAAGACGGCTGCGCCGAGCGGCGCAACGAGCAGCGCGCCTAACCCTATATCGGTGAGCACGGTAAAGGGCAGGGAAAGCTTTTTCCGCAAAGGGAGAAGCAGCCCCTCGATGAGCCCGCTCGAGAGCGCACACCCGATACAAACGAGAAAGACGGCGAGGCTCATTTGAACAGACGCTTTAAGAGCGGTTGCTTTTTGGCGGCATACTTGATCGCATTGACTTCGCCCTCGAATTCGAGCGTGCCGTCGGAGGCGTTAAAGCGAAGGATTTTGAGCTTTTCGCCGCTTACCACGAGCGGCCCGCAGCTTGAGACGAGGTTGAGCGTTTCGGCGTTGCTGGATATCACTTTTTCTATGCCCGTCAGCGTGCCCTTCGAGCGGCAAACAATATGCAGTTCGTGTTGCTTTGCTTTATTTTCTTCTTTTTCCATAAAAAGCTCCTATGTCGCGCGTGCGCCGTCGCTTTAAAGAGAATACGGCGGCGGCGCGGTCCGTTTTCTTGCGTTAATGTATATGCCGCGGCATATAAAATAATGCTTGTCTGTCGGTAAAACAGTTGCTTTTTGGATGCGGTTTTGCTACAATAGATATGTTTGAAACCGTGCCGTAAATAGGAGCGGCGGCGGGGAAAAGGAGAGACTATTTTGGATATCGTAAAGCAGCTCAGTGAAGAATTTTCTTTGCGCGCCGATTATGCGCAAAACATCGTGACTTTGATCGACGACGGCAATACCATTCCGTTCATCGCCCGCTACCGCAAGGAAATGCACGGCGCATGCGACGACCAGGTTCTGCGCGAATTCGCCGATCGACTCAACTATCTTTGCAATCTCTTAAAGCGCAAGGAAGAGGTGCAGGCATCCATCACCGAGCAGGGCAAATGGACGGACGAGCTCAAAACCGCGCTCGACGCGGCGCGTACGCTGACCGAAGTGGAGGACGTATAC
>JAIEBL010000157.1 GCA_029069015.1 Clostridiales bacterium | reverse complement strand
GAAAAAACTCAACGGTGCGGTCGTGCTCCCCGGCGAATCGTTTTCGTTTAACGAGCGGGTGGGTGCGCGCAGCGAAGCAAACGGGTTCAAGACTGCCAAAATCATTGTGGGCGGCGAGTACACCGAAGGCATTGGCGGCGGCGTGTGTCAGGTTTCCACGACGCTCTATAACGCCGCACTCCTTGCGGGTATGCGTGTGACGGCGGTACGCGGGCACACGATCCAGCCTTCGTACGTGCCGCCCTCGCTCGATGCGATGGTCAATTCATCCACGAGCGATCTCTGCTTTGTGAACCCTTTCGATACGCCCGTGTTCATTGCGGCGGAAACGGACAGTGACGAATCCGTCGCCGTCGTCACCTTCTACGGACACGTTCTGCCGTATACGATCAAAGCCGTATCGCGCGAAATCACCCATGCGTCCGTTCCTGCCGACCGCGAGGAAGTGGATAAGGAGAGAAAATACGTGGGCGATGCGCCTGCGGGGACGCGCGTCCGCGTTTCCTACGGGCACGCCAAGGTGACGAGCGAAAGCTTTTTGCGCTATTTCACGCTGAGCGGGCAATTCATCAAAGAGGAAAAAATCCGTACCGACACCTACGCCGAAACGAAGGGGCTGATTGCCGTTGCACCGTAAAGAGCGGGCGGATTCCCGACATTTAAAAACAAAATTTGCGGTGGTAAAACGCCTCGCATCACATACACTAAGGGTGTGGAGGGAAATCACGTGCTAAGAGAAGAATGGATAGAAAGAGCTGCCGCGGTGCATGCCGTGGGGGCAAGAATGCTCCGAGACGGTGTTGCGGTCACGTTGCCGTGCTTGCCCGTAGGATGTCTGAAAGCAGCGTTTGCCTGCGAACGCGTGCTCGCCGATGCCGAACGCAATCTCTCGTGCGTGCTCTCGCTCTCGCAGGGGCTGATCGGCAGCGGACTTACGAAATTTACGGCGGCGTGTGAAGCGCGCACCCGTTTGCTCGGCGTCGGTTTGGATGCAAGCCTTCTCTCCATGCAAGCGGCGGCGGAGAAGGGTATCGTGCAGCCCGGAACGCGTACGGACATTTTTGATGGCTTTACGCACCGTAACTTGCGCGCTGTTGCCGTTTGCGATGCGTTTACCGAAATTCTCGAAGACCTTATCCGACAGAACGAAGAGGGCTTCGCCGTGCTTGCGTTGCCTGCGCCCGCGCTTCGCTTTATCAAGCGCACCGTGACGGATTACCGCGCGGCATGCAATTTGCTTGCGGCAGGCGAGTACGCCGTGTTTTTGCGACGCGCCGACCTTTTGGCAGACCTCTTAACCGCATTGCAACGCGGGGCTGCGGAATGCGTACAGCAGGAAGAGCCGTGCTGCGAAACGCTTGCCTCGTTTGCGTCAAGCGGTAAGCTCACCGTTCTGCCGCCGCTTCTCTACGATATGGCGCTTCGTTATGAGCGACTGCCCGCATTCGGGTACGAAAAGACCGAACCGACGGTATATGTTCGGGTCTGATCGAATCGGAAGTCAAATACCCCTTATACGGCATTGTCAACCGAAAATACAAAATCGGTTGACAATTCTTTTTTATGCGTGCTATACTCGGCGTATGGATACAAGCAATGAAATTATAAAGCGTTTGCTGTGCGGGGAAGCGAGCGGTACGCAGCTTGCCGGAACGCTCGGCATTACGCGTGCGGCGGTACATAAGCACGTGAAGAGTCTGGCAAAATACGGCTTTATCATCGAGGCGACACCGAGCAAAGGATACAAGCTCCGAAATACCGACGTTTTGCATAGAGTCGTCGTAGAGCACTATTTGCAAACGCAATGGAAGATAGAAACGGTGGAAGAGACCACCTCGACCAACGCCGACGCCAAACGACACGCGGCGGCGGGGGAGCTGCGCTATACGGTGCTTGCAGACCGTCAGTCGGCGGGACGTGGGCGGCTGGGGCGTTCCTTCTTTTCGCCGCCGGGCGCGGGGATGTATCTTTCCGCCGTTATTAAGCCGCGCGAACAAAATGCGGCGAAGATCACTGCTTACGCCGCGGTGGCAGCCGCCCGCGCCGTGGAAGAACTTTGCGGGGCGCGCGTGGACGTAAAGTGGGTCAACGACCTTTATATGAACGGCAAAAAGATCTGCGGTATTCTGACCGAGGGGAGCGTGGGGCTGGAGGGCGGCGCGCTCGAATACGCTGTTGTGGGGATCGGTATCAATTGTAAACGAGTAGACTTACCGAGCGAGTTGAAAGATAAAGTGACGAGCGTGGAAGCCGAAAGCGGGGTGCAAATAAACCGCGTTGTGCTTGCGGCAAAAATTTTGGACGCGCTTACGCTTCTCGAAACGGATCTGCCCGACTTTATGGACGAGTACCGCGCCCGCAATATCGTGTGCGGAAAGACAGTGACGGTGAACGGCGAATACGAAGCGAAGGCGGTTGCCATTCTCGATAACGGCGCGCTCGTTTTGGAACGGGACGGCAAGCAAACCGTCTTTGCGGCGGGCGAAGTCAGCATTAAAGTATAGGAAAAACAAATATGGTAAACGAAGAAGAAAAGCGCGTTTTGACCGAGGAAGTCGTGCAAAAGTCGGATAGACGCAAAGAAAAACGGAGCGACTACTCAAAGACGAGGATGATTACTTATACTGCATTATTGGCCGCGCTTTTGTGCGTGCTTTCGCCCTGGGCGATCCCCGTAGGCCCGGTGCCTATTTCTTTGGGGTTGCTTGCCGTATATATCGTATCTTCGTTGATAAACTTTAAGTACGGCGCGGTGGCGGTCACGGTGTTCGTACTGCTCGGCGCGTTCGGCGTGCCCGTCTTTACGGGGTTTACGGGCGGATTTGCCAAAGTGGCAGGGCCTACGGGCGGCTATATTTTGGGCTACTTGCCGTGCTCGCTGATCATAGGGCTTTTCGTTGACCGCTTTGAAAAACGACTGTGGGTGTATCCGCTCGCTATGCTCGCGGGAACGGCGGTGCTATATTCGTTTGGTACGGTTTGGTTCGTGATCTAGACGGGAGCTACGCTCAAAACCGCACTGACGGTGTGCGTGATACCCTTTCTCTTGGGGGACGCGATCAAAATCGTTGCGGCAACTGCGCTTTGCTACAAACTGCGCTTCGTTCTCAAAAAGTCGTTGAAAAACGCCAAAAGTCGCGTATGACTTTCGGGCGGTATTCTCGGAGCAAAGCAGGCGAAGACGTTGACAAATGCGCGCCGCGCGGTATATAATAAAATAATGAATGGTTTTTTGAGCGGACTGTTGTCCGCGGGCTGCGAGGGCGGCTTTAATTGGTACGGCTTTTTGATCGGCAGCGGCATGGTGATCTGTATCGTCATTGCCTATTTTATGTCGGTCAAACGCGGGTACGATAAAGACCTCGTGTTTGACATCTGCATTATTTGCATTCCGCTTGCCATCGTGGGCGCGCGGCTGTATTACGTTTTGTTCGATATTATCGGGAACGGAAACAAGTGGACGTTTAAGGAGATCCTCGGCATCGGTAGCGGCGGCCTTGCGGGTCTTGCCATCTACGGCGGTCTTATCGGGGCTGTTGTAGGCGGCATCATCGTGCACTTACTTAAACGCAACAAGCCCCCTGAAAAGAAAGCCACCTTTTGGCAGATGGCGGACCTTGCTTTTACCGTGATCATCTTAGGGCAAGCGATCGGCAGGTGGGGGAACTTTGCCAACCAGGAAGCGTTCGGCAATCCCGTCACGAATCCGTCCTTGCAATGGTTTCCGTACGCCGTGCATATTACCGACAATCCTGGTTATGCGTCCGGCTGGTATCAGGCGACCTTTTTCTACGAGAGCATTTGTAACGCAATCGGCTTTGCGCTTTTAATGTGGCTGTATAACGGCAAGCGCAAATCGTTCGACGGGTTTTCGCTTTGCGTATATTGCATATACTACGGGATAGTGCGGTTCTTTATTGAAGGTCTGCGCTCGGATGCGCTGTATCTCATTCCCGACGTTTTGCGTGTCAGTCAGCTTCTGAGCGCCCTACTTGCCATTGCCGGCGCGGCGGGCATACTCATTCATATATACCGCGCAAAGAGCCAAGGCAAAAAGCCCTTTTTGCTTGTGGATAAGGATAAGCTTTCCGACGAGTATTTGGGGTACAGAGAAAGTATTTTAAGTCACCCGAACGTATACGTCAAAGACGAAAACAAGAAAGGGTTCTTTGCCCGCTTGTTTGCAAAGACCGAGCCGACGCCCGAACTTGACGAAGCGACGGACAAAGGCGAGGACAAAGAGAATGCGGGAGCGGCAGAGAATGCCGAAGAAAATGCGGTAAGCGAAACCGAAGAACAAACGCAAGAGAACGGAGCCGACGAAGCGGAAGATATCGTTACGGCGGCGGACGAAGAAGACGATAAGACGGATAGCAACGTGCGGTATGCCGACTACGACGAGCGCGACCCGTTCGACGTGTTCGGTGCAGCGCCCGAAAATGAGGACCAAGAAAAATGAACGAAGAAACGGATTTGAACGAGCTGTCTCCTCGCAAGATGATGGCGTGCAACATAACGGCGGCGTTGATCGTGATCGCGGCGGGCGTGTTCTTGTTGCTTTGCGGCGTGCACGTCGTGCCCGTTCGCGCATCCCGCGCGGTGGTGGGAACGCTGCTCTGCGCGATAGGGCTTAGCCTTTTATGCAGCGCACTCATTCAGCGCAACAGCGTTTCGCTATGGCTGAGCGTGTGTTTTTTAGTCCCTGCGCTTATCGAGCTTCTCGTAAAAGCCACGCATTTAGGCTACGTCGAGCTGTATCCGCTGTATATCGCCATTCCCGCGTTGGCGTCGCTTTGCACTATGCTTCTCACGCATGAATGGAAAACGCACGGCGTTATTGCGGCGCTTTTCGGCGTTCCCGCGATACTGTTCGCGCTCAAAAGCAGCGGACTTGTCGGGTGGGGCGTGACCGTGCCGCTTCTCGTCGTCTACGCGGGCGCGGTGATGCTCGTCGTCGCCGTTGTAAAAGCTTTGCATAAAAAGGAAGAACAGTAAGCGTTTTCGGGGCGCTTCGCCGATAGGACTTTGGGCCAAAGGAGAAAAAGGGTATGATTTCCGAGCCGCGTAATTTGACCATGATGACCGACCTGTATCAGCTCACCATGATGAACGGTTACTTTTTGGACGGTACGTATAAAAACAGAGCGGTTTTCGATTTGTTTTTCCGTAAGCACGGCGATATAACCTACGCCGTTGCGGCGGGACTCGAGCAGGCGATCGAGTACTTAAAAGACTTGCGCTTTGCGCCCGCCGATCTCGATTACTTGGACAAGCTGCACATTTTTGCGCCCGCGTTTATCGATTACTTGCGTAATTTCCGTTTTACGGGCAACGTGTACTCGGTGGAAGAGGGAGAAATCGTTTTTCCCGACGAGCCGATCATGGTCATCGAAGCACCGCTTATCGAAGCGCAACTGATCGAAACCACGCTCTTAAACATCGTCAGCCACCAAACGTTGATCGCGACCAAAGCGTCGCGCATCGTGCACGCGGCGGGGGGTAAGAAAGTAGTGGAATTCGGGCTTCGCCGCGCGCAAGGTCCGGACGCGGGCATTTACGGCGCGCGTGCAAGCATTATCGGCGGCTGCTCGGGAACGAGCAACGTTCTTGCGGGGCAGATGTTCAATATCGACGTCAAGGGCACGCATTCGCATTCCTGGGTCATGAGCTATAAGAGCGAGCTCGAGGCGTTCGAGGCGTTTGCCCGCGTGTATCCCGACAACTGCCTGTTGCTCGTAGACACGTTCGATACGCTCAAGTCGGGCGTGCCGAACGCCATCAAAGTCTTTAAGAAACTCAAGGCGGCGGGGCATAAGCCCGTGGGCATTCGGCTCGATTCGGGCGACCTTGCGTACCTTAGCAAAAAGGCACGCGCCATGCTCGACGAAGCGGGTTTCCCCGATGCCGTTATTTTCGTCAGCAACGACATCGACGAGCACCTCATCAGTCAACTGCGCTTGCAAGACGCCAAAATCGACGTCTACGGCGTGGGCACCAAGCTCATTACGAGTCACGATATGCCCAGCCTCGGCGGGGTGTACAAGCTTTCGGAAATCACGCGCGACGGAGAGCGTCACCCGTGCATGAAGTTTTCGGACACAACCGAAAAGACGACCAACCCCGGTTTTAAAACCGTCTACCGTATCTACGAAAAGGAAAGCGGCAAAGCGTTTGCCGACCTTATCACGTTAAAGGAAGAAAAGCTGCCCAAACCGCTCACGCTGACGCACACGGTGGAGCGCTGGAAGCAGACCGTGCTACCCGATTACGAAG
>JAIEBL010000156.1 GCA_029069015.1 Clostridiales bacterium | reverse complement strand
TTTGGGACTATGCGTGGAATGTTTTCGATAAAGCCTCCGCCCGTGATATGCGCGATACCCTTGATATCGAATTTTTCGATGAGCGAAAGCGCGGTTTTAACGTAGATACGCGTGGGGGTCAGCACTTCTTCGAGAAGCGACTTACCCACCGTTTGATTGTGCTTTTTCAGCTCCGCCGCGTCTTCGCCCAGGAGCTTACGCACGAGCGAAAAGCCGTTACTGTGAATACCGCTGCTTTTTAAGCCCACAAGAATGTCGCCCGCGTTGATCGTAGAGCCGTTGATGACTTTCTTTTTATCGACGATGCCGACGCAGAAGCCCGCGAGGTCGTATTCGCCCACGGGATAGAACCCCGGCATTTCCGCCGTTTCGCCGCCGATGAGCGCGCACTGCGATTGGCGGCAGCCCTCGGCTACGCCCGAGACGATTTGCTCGGCTTGCTCGGGAAACAGCTTCCCGACCGCCATATAGTCCAAAAACAACAGCGGCTTCGCGCCCTGGCAAATGACGTCGTTGACGCACATTGCCACGCAGTCGATACCCACCGTGTTATGCTTGTCTGCCGCAAAAGCGTATTTGAGCTTCGTACCGACGCCGTCGGTGCCCGCAACCAATACGGGCTCCCCCGCCGCATAGGCGGCGATCGAATAGAATCCGCCGAACGATCCCAAATCACCCAACACGTTTTTGTCGAACGTCGACTTAACGTGTTTCTTCATAAGGTCAACCGCTTTGTATCCCGCCGTAACGTCTACGCCGGCCTCTTTGTAATCCATAATTTCTCCTTTATAATCAATGCGCAACGCCTCTGCCACCCCTACATCAAGGCGGCGGAGACGGGTGCAGAGAGGCACAACAGGCGTACCGTCGATGAGGGCGCGTATTCCCTAATACGTAACCGAGTCGGCGGGGCGCACGTAGTGCCTATATGTGCACGTATACGCCGCCTATAAGCCTAAGCGTTTCATCATCTCCGCATACGCTTCCTCCACGCCACCCATGTCGCGACGGAAGCGATCTTTGTCCAGCTTTTCTTTGGTGGTGCTGTCCCAGAAACGGCAGGTGTCGGGCGAAATTTCGTCCGCGAGAATGATCTGTCCCTTGTAGCGACCGAATTCGAGTTTGAAGTCGATCAGGTCGATGTTGCGCCCCTTGAAGTAATCGATCATAAACGCGTTGACTTTAAACGAAAGTTCGGCGATCTTATCAATCTCTTCCTTGGTCGCAAGCCCCATGGCAAGCGCGTGATACGAGTTGATCATCGGGTCGCCGAGGTCGTCGTTCTTATACGAAAATTCGAGGACGGGGCATTTGAGCGCCGTGCCCTCGGGGATACCGAGACGCTTGCTCATGCTGCCCGCCGCCACGTTGCGGATGATCACTTCGAGCGGAACGATCTGCACCTTTTTCACGAGCGTTTCGCGCTCGGAGAGCTCTTCGACGTAGTGCGTGGGCACGCCCGCTTTTTCAAGAAGACGGAACATGTGATTGCTCATCCGATTGTTCACGACGCCCTTCCCGACGATCGTGCCTTTCTTCAACCCGTTAAACGCGGTCGCGTCGTCCTTATAGGCCACCAAAACGATATCGGGGTTGCTCGTCGCAAATACTTTCTTTGCCTTGCCTTCGTACAACTGTTCTTGCTTTTCTGCTTTCATGGGAAAAAGCTCCTTTATAAAATCAAATTTTTAATTATTTGTTAAGACTTTTTTGCAGTTCGGCGTCGTCGCGCTCGATCTTTTCTTTCATTTCCTTTTTGTAGGCAATGAGTTTATCTTGAAGCTGCGGATACTTTAACGAGAGCATCTGCACCGCAAGTAGTCCCGCGTTCTCCCCCGCGTTGATCCCCACCGTCGCAACAGGAATGCCGCTCGGCATCTGCACGGTACTAAGAAGCGAGTCGAGCCCGCCTGCGAGCGAGGTCTGCACGGGAAGCGCAATGACGGGCAACGGCGTGCTCGCCGCCAAGACACCCGCAAGGTGCGCGGCTTTGCCCGCAACGCCGATGAGCACTTCGTACCCTTCCTTTGCGGCAGACGCGGCAAACGCGTGCGCGGCGTCGGGCGTACGGTGCGCACTCATGACGCGTACGACCGTCTCCACGCCGAATTTGTCGAGTGCGGCAAGGCAGGGCTTTACGACTTCGAAATCCGATTTGCTACCCATTATTACGGCTACTTTCATTCGATTTGTTCTCCTTTAAAGAAAGCGACATTTTGCCGTAAACATTGTAGCATTTTTCGGCAAAAAGGTCAAATAAAAAATATAGGCGCAAAAGGCATAAACGAATATTTTTTGCGCCGCTCCCCCTTTCGCTTGCTTTTTTGAAAAACTTAGTATATACTGATATACTAGATAGGTATAGTAAGCACGTTTAACGGTTGAAAAGGAAAAAACGATATGAAACTTCTGACTTCCGCGCTCTGCAAACAGGGCGGCAGGGAATACAATCAAGACTTCCTGGCAACGTTTGCCGAAGACAACGAAGCCTGCCTCGTCGTATGCGACGGACTGGGCAGCTACGTGGGAAGCGAAGTGGCGAGCAGACTTTGCGCCACCAAAATCATAGAGAACTTTATGGAGATCCGTACGCTTGACCGCAAGCGCGCGTTTATGCCCGAATTCGTGCAAAGCTACGTCAAAGCGGCGCACAACTACGTGACCGACTACAAGGAAGCCAACCCGCAGATCAAATCGAGCTGCACCACCGTCGCCTGCCTTGCGACGGACGGCACGCACACGGTGATGTGCCATATCGGCGATACGCGTATCTACATGTTCCGCGGCGGCAAGCTCGCTTTCCAGACGAAAGACCACTCCCTCAGCCAAATGGCGGTGGATATGGGACAAATCAGCTTACGCGACATTCGCTCGCACAAAGACCAGAACAAGCTTACGCGGGTCTTGGGCAACGACTATTATATTGCCCCCGACTGCAACGTGGACTCCCGCCCGCTTCATAAGGGCGACGCATTCATTCTCTGCACCGACGGCTTTTGGGAATACGTATACGAGGAAGAGATGGAAGCCGATCTGGTAAGCTCGGCGACCCCGAGCGAAGCGCTTCTTAAAATGGAAAACCGCCTTCTTTCCCGCGCGGGAAAGTACAACGACAACTACTCCGCCGTCGTGATGACGGTCTTAGAGGACGAGGAGGAGGGCGAAGCCGATGGCGAGAATCAGAACGAATAAGAATATTTGTCTGTACTGCTTCGGCAATCTCGACCATGGGCGCGTATGCGAAACCTGCCACAAAAAAGCAGACGACACCCCCTCGCCCCCGCACCACCTGCCCCAGCGCACCGTCCTTGCCGAAAAATATCTGATTTCCAAAGCGCTCGGCGAAGGCGGCTTCGGCATCACCTACCTTGCCTGGGATTTGAGCCAGGGCATCAAGGTCGCCGTCAAAGAATACTTCCCCTCGGGCTACGTCAACCGCGTGCCGAGAAGCAATCAGGTCATCATCAACAGTAAGCAAAACCAGGCGGCGTCCAACCGCGGCCTAAAACGGTTTATCGACGAAGCGAAAACGCTTGCCAAAGTCAAAAACTTACCCGGTATCGTTTCGGTGCGCGACTTCTTTTCGGCAAACGGCACGGCGTATATCGTTATGGAATATTTAGACGGCCTGTCGCTCAAAAAATACTTGCAGCGAAAAGGCGGCAAGATTCCTTGCGACGAGATCCTTACGATCCTGCGTCCCATTATGGAATCGCTCGTGGAAGTGCACCGTTTGGGGCTTATCCACCGCGACATTTCCCCCGATAACATCATCATCACCAAATCCAACGAGGTCAAGCTGATCGACTTCGGCGCGGCAAAGCAGTCCAACCTCGACGGCAAAAGCCTTTCCATCGTTTTAAAGCAAGGGTTTGCGCCCGAAGAGCAGTACCGTACGCACGGCGAGCAAGGGCCGTGGACGGATATCTACGCCCTCGGCGTCACCATCTACTTTGCCATCACGGGCATGCTCCCGCCCGAAAGCATTCAGCGTATGTATAAGGACACGATCGTGCGCCCGTCCGAAAAGGGCGCGACCGTTTCCCCCACGCAGGAAAGCGCGCTCATGAAGTCGCTCGCCGTATACAGCGAGCACCGCTACCGCGACGTGTCTCAGATGATGAAAGGCTTATACGGCAGTACCCGCAGGAATGCGCGCAAAACGCAGGACGGCGAAGAGCCCTCCGCCGCTTCCCCTGCCCCGTCACCCCGCAGCACCCGTCTGAGTGCGCCCAAAAAGACAACGCCGCCCGAGAGCAGCACGGCCACGAAAGCGACCGCACGCGCGACTGCTACGGACACAAAGAGCAAGAGCCCGGAAAAGCAAACGAAGGCTTCCGCGTCTTCGGTCGAACAAGAAGCCGCCGAAAAACTCGCCGCGCTCAAAGCCGAAAAAGCCAAACGCGAAGCGCTCGCAAGAACGCAAGCCGAACGCGCAAAAGTGGCAAAGGAAGGCAAAGCCGCCGCAAAGAAACAAACGAGCACCGACGCGCAGAAAATGCGTTCGGTCACACGCGAGCGAAAACCCACGCTCATGGAAAAACTGTTTGGCACGAGAGGCAAAAAATAAAAAGTATTTTATCCGATACGCAAAAAGCGCTTTACACAAAACAGTGCAAAGCGCTTTTTTCTTTTGTCATGCCCTCGTCCTCAGCCGAGCGCGAAGCGCGAACGCCACAAGCCGAAGACGAGTATTGCGAGCCTCAGGCGAAGCAATCCAGCTTTAATGTATCGCTTGCCTCTGGATTGCTTCGTCGCTTCGCTCCTCGCAATGACGGAGAGCCTACTCCTTTGTCATTTCGAGCGAAGTCGAGAAATCTCTTCCTTGTCACTTCGTCTGATCTATTACCAAGACTTTTCAATAATCAATCATCTTTACGTTGCCGTAACCTTAACTGTCACCGTGCCGATGTAGAAATCTTTCCACATTTTATTTTCGGCTTGACATTTGAAATTGAACGTATGAGAGTCAAGCCCATTAAGTAAGTAGCTACATGATAAACAGTGCGTTTCCCAATTTTTATTTTTGCTACTCCCGCCGTGAGACATCGTTTCCTCTCTAATAGAAGTATTGGTTACCGTACGTAACGAAATGTATTGCAGGCAATTATTCACTTCTTTTAATTGATAGTTGATCTCGAAATGCAATTTCGTATAACCAGCATCTTTTAATTCGTCAATGGACTTGTTAAGCGTAAAACTGTCTACGGTAAATCTGCCGCTGCCGCGAATTTTTTTCTTGCCCGTTCTTATCGTGCCGTCGTATACGACTAGTTCGCACGGTTTTTCAAGTTCTCCACTTTTAGTAGGAATGGGTAAATACCGGTAGAAATCTTCTTGAATATTGATATCGCCAATTGGGGCATTATTAAACTCACCAGTACTTGAAAACTCTGAACGCAGAAAATAATCAGACTCTCTGGCGCACACTATTGTGTCGATATCGACAAGCTTACTATTATCCAAAGATGTTTTAACGGTAAAATAAACATCTCCGATTCCGTAAGTCGCATATCTGTATCGACCGATAGGTGATGTGTTTTCCCCGAAAGAATAGCTTACGGTTTGCGACTCTTCAAACTTTTTTGCACTTTCAACAGTGTTGGACGTAGACTTTGAAGATGTATTAGTGTTCGTCCACGTACCGTTCCACTCTAAATTACCTTTAACAGAAAAGGTGCCAGGCTTAGCAAACTCCTTTTCCCATGCTACGCTAATACCCACTTTAGCGCTTTGAGAATCAGACACGGTTATACTTTCGGAAACACTCTTAGTGACACTCGACATATATGTAGAAGACATGTTTGTGGTTTTAGAAAATGAAATCGGAAGCCCTGTATAATCTACCATTGCCAGAGTAGAAATATACATATCCTTTATGCAACCAATATCAACGAGAAAATAATTATACGTTCCATCCGTTACCGCATCAAGTACATTCAATTGACTACTGCTATTGGAAGCCGATACGGGCTTTGCATTCAAGGTTTTTTCAAAAGTTGTTATATTCCCGTTATCCTTGCCGCTTCCGAACAATCCACAGCCTGTTAGAGTCAAGGCTGATGCCAAAACCAAGATAAATGCCGTGAATACCGTTGTGATTTTCTTCATAGTATTTCCTCCCGTAAAATAATTTCTATTTTTTAGCTTTCGCTCTTGCTAAGCGTCCCGTCCGTATAAGTCACGGTGTAGTTCTTGTATTATCGTTCCGGTGTCCTCCCTTACTGATTGTCGCCCATTGCGCTTTTGTGCTGTTAAATTTTATACTCGTCAGGACCTGCAACCATTGAATGCACAACTCACGATACTCGTTGCGCTATAACTCGCGTTCATATATATGACGCTTGACAGTATGATTTTGTTACAGCTATATTGAAAAGAAATAAAAGATTGATTATTGGATACGCAAAAAGCGGACACGATACTGTGTCCGCTTTTTAATGAACCTTGATTCAATCAGTTGCCCGTATATCCCCATACGACGGGGCAGTAAATATATTCACCACCCGTAGTACGGTAACAAAAATTCCACCTACTTTTATCCCAACCGCTCGGTCTAGCCGTCGCTTCGCAAAATATCGTTAACATCCGACACCCCTGAAACACATACTGTTCGATACTTGTTACATTACGTGGTATCGTTATGCTCGTAAGTCCACTGCAACCAGAGAATGCAAACTCCCCGATACTCGTCACGCTATTCGGTATCGTTATACTCGTAAGGCTTCCGCAATTCCCAAATGTCTCCTCCTTGATACTCGTTACGCTGTTCGGTATCGTTATACTCGTTAGGCTACTGCAACCATCGAATGCACAACTCCCGATACTCGTCACGCTGTTCGGTATCGTGATACTCGTTAGCTTTCTGCAATTATAGAATGCATAATCCCCGATACTCGTTACGCTGTTCGGTATCGTTATACTCGTTAGGCTACTGCAACCGTAGAATACACTATTCCCGATACTCGTTACACTGTTCGGTATCTCTATACTCGTTAGGCTACTGCAACCGTAGAATACACTATTCCCGATGCTCGTCACGCTGTTCGGTATCGTTATACTCGTCAGGCTACTGCAATAACGGAATGCATACTCCCCGATACTCGTTACACTGTTCGGTATCGTTATACTCATTAGGCTACTGCAATTATAGAATGCATAATCTCCGATTCCGACCGCATTTGATCGCAACGAAATAGTTTGAACCGATGTATCACAATCTATAACCCATTTGTCTACATATTGTATGCCGTTTTCGGTTTGTATTAAGTTATTGCAACCCGAAAACGCTCCACGCTCAATACTCGTCACGCTGCTCGGGATCGTTATACTCGTTAGGCTACTGCAACCTGCAAATGCACTC
>JAIEBL010000155.1 GCA_029069015.1 Clostridiales bacterium | reverse complement strand
GGCGGGCGTCAAGGACGGCGCAAGTCTTACGCTTACGTTCAGCGGCGATACCTGCGTCGTAACGGCGAAAAAGAAGATCGGCATTCTGAAAGAAGCGTTCGTGAAAAAACTGAAAGCCGAGCGCGGCGGCGAGGGCGTTCGCGCGTTCTATAAAGCCGCAACGCCGCCCATGGTGCGGCTCGTGTTCGGCGAGGGCACGCCCGTTCCGAAAGCGGAAAAGAACGACTGATTCGCGGCAGAGAGTGCCGAAGAAAGAGAAACGAAGCAAGAGCAGTGCGTATGCCTTTGAGCGCATTGCTTTTTCTTTTGCCTTTTCCGAGCGACGTGGGCAAAAGAAAATACCGAAATCTTGCCGGAAGTCCTAAAAAGCTTGTCCAAATCGGTTGAAAAAAAAGGCAAAATGTGGTATAATAAAACATTCCACAAGGATAGACAGCAAAAGCAAAGACGTCTTGGGAGAGCAGGCACTGGGCTTGCGGAGGTAGCGGAAAATTGCTGGATTGGGATTCATTATATAGCGAAGCGAGCGCGCGCGCCATGTCGGGCGGCAAAAAGCGGTTCTACGACAACCGTGTGTCGGGGCTCTCGTCCGAAAACGAGGGTGGAAAGACGGCCGTGTACGCCACG
Organism: Clostridiales bacterium; assembly: GCA_029069015.1. Taxonomy (GTDB): domain Bacteria; phylum Bacillota; class Clostridia; order Christensenellales; family Pumilibacteraceae; genus Pumilibacter. The sequence continues at coordinate 2,346 of JAIEBL010000155.1, read as the reverse complement.
GTCAAAGGCGACCGCGACTACAAGACGAAGATCCTTTTCGACGAGCAAGGCGGCTTGTACGATTACTCGTGTGACTGCGAGGGCTTCCAAACGACGGACGGACCTTGCCGTCATATCGTAGCGTCGGCGCTTGCCTATGAAAACAAATACCCGTCTTCGCCCGTAGAGAGCGGCGTAAAGACGCAGCGAAGCGATACGGGCGTGCACGCGCTGATCGAACGCTTTGGGAAACAGCGGCGCAGCAAACGCATCGCCGAAGAGAGCGACAAAGTTAAATTACAGCCCTGCATCATGATCGGCACGAACGGGCGGATCAGTCTCAAATTCACCGTGGGCAGCAAAAAAATGTATACGCTCAAAAACGTCTCCGACTTCGTGTCCTGCTTCAATACGGGGGCGGAAAAGCGGTACGGCGTAGAGCTTACGGTGGTGCACGTTCCCGAAGCCTTCGACGAACTGAGCGGAAAAATAGCTAAATTCATTTGCGGGTGCTGGCGCGAGAAAACCGAATTTTTGCAAGACGCGGGAACGGAGCAATGGAGCTACCGCGACGAGCTTCCTCTATCGGCAGGCAGCGTAGACGAGTTCATGCACCTGTACGCAGGGCAGCTCGTGCCGTGTGACGCACACGCCGCGCAAGACAGCGTGCGGCTGATCGTGCCGCAGGAGAACGCGCTCAGCCCGCAGTTCAAGCTCGAAAAAGCATCGGGCGGCTACGTGCTGACGAGTGCCGTTTTGCGCCCGCAGGTCGTGTTCGGCAAAGCGTACAAATACCTATTCACCGATTCGCGTATCTTCACCGTGACGGATGCGTATTTCGACGCCGTGCTGCCCCTTATCAAGACGATCGAAACGCGCGGGCGATTGTTTATCGCCGAAGCGGACATGCCGCAGTTTTATAACAGCGTGCTTTCCCGCGTGATCCCCTTTGCCGAAGTGGAAGCGCCCGATATCGATCTGAGCGTGTTCGAAGCCGCGCCGCTCGAATTGAAAGTGTATTTAAACGCGGGGCTTGGCGGCGGCATCGAAGCAAAGCTGTTTGCTTCCTACGACGGCGAAACCAACGTAAACATTTTAGACGACAATACGCCTACGCCGTACGTGCGAGACTACGAGGGCGAGCACGCGTTTATTGCCGTTTTAAAGAAATATTTCCCGTACTATCCCGACCTTTCGGTGGATGCCGAAGAGGACGTTTACGCACTGCTTCGAAGCGGTCTGCGCGAAATGATGGGCAGCGCGGAAGTGTATTTATCCGAAGAGCTTAAACGCATGAAAGTGAAAAAACCGCCGCGTATGCGCGTGGGCGTGCGTTTAAAGAGCGACCTGCTTCTGCTTGACCTTTCCGCCGAAGGGTACGATACGGCAGAGCTCAAAGCCGTACTCGACGCGTACCGCAACAAACAATCGTACGTGCGCCTGACGGACGGATCGTTCGTCGATTTGGTCGATTCGTCAATCGCCGCCCTTTCGGATATTGCGGAAGTGGCAAAGATCGAGGGTGACGAGCTGACCCTGCCGTCGTACTATGCGCCGTACGTAGACAGCGAGCTCAAAAACGCGTTCTTCGTTTTGGAACGCAGCGACGGCTTCAAGAAGATGATCGCCGATTTGGCGGGCGCGCACGATAGCCTGACCGAAGTGCCCGTAAGTCTTCGAGAGGTCATGCGTAACTACCAGAAAGCGGGCTTTCGGTGGCTCAAAGCACTCACCAAACTCGGCTACGGCGGTATCTTAGCTGACGATATGGGTCTCGGTAAGTCGTTGCAGATCATCGCGCTACTGCTGAGCGAGCGCAAGGGAACGAGCATCATCGTTTGCCCGACGACGCTCGTGCTTAACTGGGTGAACGAGCTCGGTAAGTTTGCGCCCGAACTCAAAGTGCTTGCCGTTTCGGGCAGCGGCGAACTGCGCAAAAGCCTCGTGGAAGAATTTCCGCAGTACGACGTCGTCATCACGAGCTACGAGCTTTTGCGGCGCGACGTGGAAGCGTATAAAACGTTCGATTTTTCGTTCGTCGTCATCGACGAAGCGCAGTATATCAAAAACCATGAAACAAAGAACGCGCACGCGGTCAAACAACTGAAAGCCGAGCACCGCTTTGCGCTGACGGGCACGCCGGTGGAAAATTCGCTCTCCGAGCTTTGGAGCATTTTCGACTTTTTGATGCCGGGCTATCTGTTCTCGTACCCGCACTTCCGCGATACGCTCGAAGCGGAAATCGTGCGCGGAAACGAGGCGGCGGCACAGCGGCTCAGCCGCCTCATAAAGCCGTTTATCTTGCGGCGTTTGAAATCGGGCGTGCTCAAAGAACTGCCGCCCAAAATGGAAAGCGAGGTGCTCTGC
>JAIEBL010000154.1 GCA_029069015.1 Clostridiales bacterium | reverse complement strand
TGCGGGAAAACAAAGAAACGTGTGACGCTTTGCTCGAACGCGTGCGTGCGCGCTTTTACGATATCGTGCAGGGGCTTTCGCTCGATTTTGCTCTCGACGCCGAATTCGATACGATCCGCGGAGCGCTTTACGGCGGGGCAAGCGAAGCATATGCGGCAAGCCGCGGCGAATATCTTTCGGCGCGTATCACGGCAAAGCTTCTCGGCGCGATGTTTATCGACGCTGCCGACTTGATCCGTTTTGATGATGCGGGGAACTACGATAGGGAAGCGACGCAAAAGTGCGTGCGCGCTCGTCTTCCGTTGCTTTCGGGCAGGGTTGTGATTCCCGGGTTCTACGGCGCAACAAGCGCTGGGGAAATCAAGACGTTTACGCGCGGCGGCTCGGATATAACGGGCGCAATCGTTGCGCGCGGCGCGTCGTGCGAGCTGTACGAAAACTGGACGGACGTAGACGGCTTCATGGCGGTCGATCCGCATTTGCGCGGAGATGCGCGCGTGATCGATATGCTGAGTTACAGGGAGCTTAGGGAACTCAGTGCGATGGGGGCGGCGATCTTGCATCCCGACAGTATTTTTCCGTTATGCAAATCGGATATTCCCATCTGTATCCGCAATACGTTCAATCCCTCTGCCGCGGGTACGATGATCGTTCCGACGGCATGGTTTTCAAGCGGGGCGTATACGCGCAATGCGTGCACGTTGGCGGGCATTGCGGGGAAGCGTGACGTTTCGGTCATCCGTATGGAAAAAGTCGCGTGGGGCGTGAAGCGCGGCGTTTTGCGGCAGTTGCTCTGCATTTTGGGGAAGTACGGCGTTTTGCCAGAACATCTGTCAAGCAGCGTTGACGCGGTGGCGGCGGTCGTGGATGCGTCGGCGCTTCAAAAAGAACGAATCGACGAAGCACTGGCCGAAATCGAAGAAAGGTTGCGCCCGCGCAGCATAGCACTTGAACGTAATCTGTCGCTCATTGCCCTCGTAGGGCACGGTATAAGCCGCGACGGGGATATCATTGCTCGTACGACGGCGGCACTTAGCAAAGCGAATATTCCTATCCGTCTGATCGATTTCGGGGCAAGCGAACTGCGGCTTACCGTCGGGGTGGAGAGCCGCGATTATGAGCAAGCCGTAGGCGTGCTCTACGACGTACTTATATAAAAAGCGTATAAAAAAACGCGCACAAATTTTTATGCGCGGTGCGTGTTCCGAAAAAGCGGTTTACTTTAAAACGTGACGACGGCGACGAAAATGCAATTTGCGACGATGAGCAATGTGACGATAAATATCACCACCGCCGAGAAAAAGCGGTTGCGGCACAGTTCTTTTAAGAGAATGGCAAGGGCGACGAACAAAAGAACGTACGAAGCAACGCTCAGACTCAGCCACAGCACAAGGGAATGAACGCCGAAGTGTTGCAAAAGAAGCAGCACGTCGGAGAGAAGAAGCGCCACCGCCGTAAGGAGCAGTGCAAGTGATATGCGCACGCGGTCGCCGCGCGGCGCGATGTAATCCAATTTTTTTGCGGCTCTTATTCGCTTACCCATACTCGTATTATACTGACTTTTCATGCGTTCGTCAAGAAAAAGAACGTAGTGGGGTGGGGAATACCCCGCGCTTACAAAAAGAGCAAAAAGAAAAGGCAACGATAGTTTCGTTGCCTTTTTGAAAAAGTTTGTTTTCGTTATTCGGCTTTTTCTTCCGTAGCGGCGGGTGCCTCTTCGGGTGCTGCTGCTTCTTCTGCGGCAGCCGCTTTCTTGGAAGCGCGCTTTTTGGGCTTTTCCTCTGCGGGCGCTTCTTCCGCTTTCTTAGCGGCGGCAGCCATTTTCTCAGCTTGTTTAAATTTATTATCGCTGTCTATTATACACA
>JAIEBL010000153.1 GCA_029069015.1 Clostridiales bacterium | reverse complement strand
ACGCGGGCTATTTCAAATGTGGGCAGACGATCACGGAGGCATACTTACCGCAAAACTACGACGACTTTTTCGACGGGTGCGACCTTACGCTCGTGGAATGGCTGAGCCAATACAGCAAGGATCACTACGAAGAGTATCTGCGCGGCTGGCTGGGCAGAATGCTGTTTTCGGGGCAGGAAGCGCTCAAAAAAGCAAAGGTGCTTTCGGGCGGCGAAAAGGTGCGTTGTATGCTTGCCCGCATGATGCTGCTCGGCGCAAACTTCCTGATCTTCGACGAGCCGACCAATCACCTCGACTTAGAGAGTATAACGGCGCTCAATAAGGGCATGACGAATTTCAAAGGCGGCATGCTGTTCGTAACGCACGACGAAGAAATCATCTCCACCGTCGCGAACCGCATTATCGAAATCGAGGGCGGCAAAAAGATCCTCGACAGGGATATGACCTACGACGAATATCTGGAACTTTAACGGCACGCTATAAAGGTAGCAGAGCCGACAAAAAAACGCACGTCTTTCTCCGTATCGGAGAGGGCGCGCGTTCTTTTTTTTGGGGGGTAGGTTGTCGCGTTGCTTACTTGCCGCAGCAGAACAGACGGCGAAGACAATCGCACACGCCGCATCTGCGTTCTACGATTTTGCAGCAGCATTCGTTTTTGCGGCAATCGTTGTCGTGCTTATCGCGGCAGTCGTCGTCTCTGTGGCAATCGTTATTGTGATTGTGGCAGTTGTTGTTGCAATTGCAGCGGTTCTGCTCATGGCGGTTCTGTTCGCAGTCGCAACGGTTTTGCTCATAGCAGTTTTGCTCCCGGTTGCAGCGGCAACGGCAGCAGTTGTTGTTATCGTAATCGTAATTCATTGGTATATCCTCCGTATAGTATATACTATGGTCGGCGCGAATTTTTCGTTCCGCTTTTTATGCGAATTTTACTACTTTGTGTAAAATTTCATCAATAAAGAATAAAAAAATGCTTGACATTATAAAAAAAGCTGTGATATACTTTATAGGCTGTCTGTTTAGGGTAGCTAGTAATGCACATTGACAGGGAAGAAAATAGAAAGCGAAGATTTAAAGTACACACAAAGTAAAAAAAATCGACGTCAATATTATTGAAACAGTCAGAACGATTGTTTTGAGAAAGAATCAAAGGGATATTTAGATAAGGCGCGAAGCGCTTTGTTTGAGTATACAAAAAACATGAGAGTTTGATTCTGGCTCAGGACGAACGCTGGCGGCGTGCTTAACACATGCAAGTCGAGCGAATGTAGCAATACATTAGCGGCGGACGGGTGAGTAACGCGTGAGCAATCTGCCTCTATCTACGGGATAACACTTAGAAATAGGTGCTAATACCGTATAAGACCACGTCTCGGCATCGAGGAGGGGTAAAAGATTTATCGGATAGAGATGAGCTCGCGTCCCATTAGCCAGTTGGTGAGGTAACGGCTCACCAAAGCGACGATGGGTAGCCGACCTGAGAGGGTGATCGGCCACATTGGAACTGAGAAACGGTCCAAACTCCTACGGGAGGCAGCAGTGGGGAATATTGGGCAATGGAGGCAACTCTGACCCAGCAACGCCGCGTGAAGGATGAAGGTTTTCGGATTGTAAACTTCTGTCGCGAGGGACGAAGAATGACGGTACCTCGTAAGAAAGCCCCGGCTAACTACGTGCCAGCAGCCGCGGTAATACGTAGGGGGCGAGCGTTGTCCGGAATGACTGGGCGTAAAGGGAGTGTAGGCGGCAACACAAGTTATATGTGAAATCCCGTGGCTTAACCATGGAACTGCATATAAAACTGTGTAGCTGGAGTGCAGGAGAGGTAAGTGGAATTCCTAGTGTAGCGGTGGAATGCGTAGATATTAGGAGGAACACCAGAGGCGAAGGCGACTTACTGGACTGTAACTGACGCTGAGGCTCGAAAGCGTGGGGAGCAAACAGGATTAGATACCCTGGTAGTCCACGCCCTAAACGATGGATACTAGAGGAAGGGGGTATAAACTCCTCCTGTCTCGAAGCAAACGCGATAAGTATCCCGCCTGGGGAGTACGGCCGCAAGGTTGAAACTCAAAGAAATTGACGGGGACCCGCACAAGCAGCGGAGCATGTGGTTTAATTCGAAGCAACGCGAAGAACCTTACCAAGACTTGACATCGTACGATCGCCGTGGAAACACGGTTTTCCCTTCGGGGACGTGCAGACAGGTGGTGCATGGTTGTCGTCAGCTCGTGTCGTGAGATGTTCGGTTAAGTCCGGCAACGAGCGTAACCCTTAACGGCAGTTGGCAATATTAAGTTAGCAACTCTGCCGTGACTGCCGTGGACAACACGGAGGAAGGTGGGGATGACGTCAAATCATCATGCCCCTTACGTTTTGGGCTACACACGTGCTACAATGGGTGCTACAAAGAGCAGCGAAGCCGTAAGGCGGAGCAAATCTCACAAAAGCATTCTCAGTTCGGATTGAGGGCTGCAACCCGCCCTCATGAAGTCGGAGTTGCTAGTAATCCCGAATCAGAATGTCGGGGTGAATGCGTTCCCGGGTCTTGTACACACCGCCCGTCACGCCATGGGAGTCGGGGGGACCCGAAGTCGGTGGGCTAACCGCAAGGGGGCAGCCGCCTAAGGTAAAACCGATGACTGGGGTGAAGTCGTAACAAGGTAGCCGTATCGGAAGGTGCGGCTGGATCACCTCCTTTTAAGGAACGGTCGACAAGAGACCGTTAACTTACAGAAACGGCAGGCAGAGAGAGACGAAGAAGCCTGAACGCCGGTGTGCAACTAGTTTTCGCACTTTCCTGTTATGTGAATAGTAGAAAGCACTGTATGGTAACCGCCGTACAGTGCTTTTCTTTATTGCGCGGGTGATAGCCGTCGCAATACTTTGTTACACTGCGGCAACCCTCGGTCATTTACGACTTAGTAAACTCCCTCGGGTTTTCCTCGCGTGCCTCGTCTTGCTCGGCTCTGACCCGCGCAATGTAAGTGCTGCCGAAAGGAACGTATGATTGCGTAAGATAATGCAATGCTATCCCGTCCGTCATTCCGAGGGAAACGGAGCGTAGCGGAGAGACGAGGAATCCAGCGTAGCGTAAATAAACTAAAAAATAGCCTTTACGCGATTACTTGCACGGACGGGACGCTGAGTAAAAGCGAGAGCTGAAAAATGTGTTTAAAGCGGGCGGCGAACGAAAACTTGCCGCTCGTTTTGTATATTGCCTTGCACCGTTGTCATTTCGACTGGAATGCTCGAAAAAGATTTCTCCGCTCGCTTCGCTCGGTCGAAATGACAGTAGGGGGGTGCTTGCTCGAAATGACAGTGGGGGTGGTCATATCCCCATAAAAAACAACGGGCATACTGCTTTTGCTTGCCTTTTTATTTTGGCGGCTGTATACTATTGTTGAAAAATTTTCGGGGGCGGAAAGATGATAGAATACGACGCAAAGCTTCATGCTTTTAACTTAGGCGGTAAGGGGTACAGCTACTGTATGTACGTAAATGCCGCGGGGTATTTGCAACATCTGTATTTCGGGGGAAAGATAAGTAAGAGTGACCTAGGTTTTCTCGTACGCACGCGCGGCGAAAATCTCGCACCGAAAGTAGACGATATCAACGCGGATATGCAATTAAATGCCATGCCCGCCGAAATCGGGTCGTTCGGTAAGGGCGACTTCCGCGAAGCAACGATGGTCGTGCGTCGTGCCGATGGGGCGGCAATGAGCCGCTTTTTGTACAAGTCGCATAAAATCGTAAAGGGTGCGATCCCGCTAGACGGTATGCCATGCGTGCGCCGTAGCGACGAAACGCTCATCGTCACGCTCAAAGACGATTGCTCGGAAACGGAAATCGATTTGCTCTATTCGGTATCCGAAGAATCGGACGTGGTGGTGCGGAGCAGCGTAGTGCGAAACGCAAGCGCCGATTATGCGACGATTGAAAAGGCGTTTTCTTTTTGCTTGGATCTGCCGCATACCGATAAGCCCTACCACGCCTTGCGCCTTGCGGGAAGCTGGGGGAGCGAGCGCATGCCTGCCGTTACGCCGCTTGCCGAGGGTACGCTTCGCATAGAATCGTTGCGCGGGTATTCTTCGGCGCAAATGAATCCCTTTCTTGCACTTACGGAAGAGGGATGCGGCGAAGAGCACGGCGCGTGCTACGGTTTTACGCTGCTATACAGCGGCTCGTTTGCGCTGACTTGCGAAACGTCTTCCGATAAAAGTGTACGCGTGCAGGGCGGCATCAATGACGCACAGTTCTGTTGGCGGCTTGGTAGCGGCGAATCGTTTGCTACGCCGCAAGCCGCGCTCTGCTATTCTGCCGCAGGTCTCGGCGAAATGTCGCGGGCGTATCACGACTTTTTCCGTGAGCGGATCATGCCGCCTGAGCTTGCGTTTAAGCGTCGCCCGATCGTTGCGAACAACTGGGAAGGAACGTATTTCGATTTCGATGCCGACAGGCTGCTCGCGCTCATTGACGAGGCGCACGAATTGGGCATCGATACGTTCGTTTTGGACGACGGTTGGTTCGGTAAACGAGACGACGACCGCTCAGGGCTGGGCGATTGGGTCGTAAACGAACGAAAGCTTCGCGGAGGACTTCATACCCTGACCGCAAGGTGCAAGCGCTACGGAATGAAATTCGGGCTTTGGTTCGAGCCCGAAATGGTCAGCGAAGACAGCGATCTATACCGTAAGCACCCCGATTGGGCGATCGCAAAGGCAGGCGTTACGACCAGCAAAAGCCGCAACCAACTCGTGTTGGATTTTACCAAAAAAGAAGTAGTAGACTACGTGTTCGACGCAGTTTCCGCGATTTTAAAAAACAACGATATTTCGTACGTAAAGTGGGATAAGAACAGGGATATTACGGAGAACTATTCTTCTTCGCTTTCGCCCGATCGGCAGGGCGAATTTCTGCACCGCTATACGCTCGGCTTTTACGCGTTTGCCGAGCGGCTGACGACGGCGTTCCCGAACGTATTCTTCGAGGGGTGCGCGAGCGGCGGCGGACGCTTCGACGGCGGAGCGTTATACTACTTTCCGCAGATCTGGACGAGCGACAATACCGACGCATACGCTCGGGCAAAAATTCAGTACGGCACGTCGTACTGCTATCCCAATTCTTCAATGAGCTGTCACGTGTCCGTTTGCCCCAATCACCAAACGCACAGAACCGTGCCGCTTTCCACGCGGTTTAACGTAGCGGCACTCGGCGCGTTCGGCTACGAACTCGATTTAACGAAGCTTTCGAGTCAAGAAAAAGTGCAAGTCAAAGCGCAGGTAGAAGCGTATAAAAAAATCGACGCGCTTGTTTTGGGCGGCGATTTGTATCGGCTGACCGACGCTTCCTTTAAAGATTACATTTGTCAAATGCTCGTAAGCAAAGATAAAACGAAAGCCATGCTCGTGGCGGTAAAATGCCTGTACAATCCCAACGAACCGCTCTTCCGGGTAAAGCCGCGCGGGCTTGCAAGCGACAAGAACTATACGGTCGCAGAATTGGGCGTGACGGCAAGCGGCAAGGCGCTGATGGAAAGCGGACTGCCCTTACCGCAACTAGCCGACTTTGAAAGCGTCTTATGGCATATCGAGGAATGTAAATAGTTTTATTTTCCGTATCGCTCTTCGTACACGGCGAAGAACATTTTCTGCACGCTGCTGTACGTAACGTCGTAGAAGATTTCGCCCGTATCGGGATTGGGGGGCGTGGGGTTGGAAACGCCGCCGTCCGACACTTTGTCGGAATAGCTGTCATTGCCGTTATCTGCGCCGTTACTTTTTAAAAAGATGTCGTTCATAAAGTCGCTGATTTTTTCGGTGACGCGGTTGATAAATCCCGCGAACCCCGGTTGCTTCGATTTTTCCGTCCAAAAGCGGTAGGCGTTTTGTGTTTCTTTGGAAATCTTGGGATTCATGCCCGCCGCAATTTCGAGATAGTCTGTCTTTTTATTGGTGTTCGCGTTTACGGCGGAAAGTGCCGAATAGAATACCGAAAAGTAGCCGCAGTAACGCAGATAGTCGTCGTCGGACGAGAGTAAAAGATAGTAGGAAACGAAGTTTGCGTCGCCTTCTCGCATCACGCCCTTTGCGTGCGCCATTTCGTGCGCCATAGTGGCGGGAAGGTCGCTGGGCGGCATATCGCGGTTGACGGTTGGTTCGGCAAGCGGTACGAACGTAATGCCCGTAAGATTATTGAGCGTGAGCACCCAACTGTTGGCGATGGGTTTAGCTTTCGGCGTGTAGCCGTAGTAGTAAGATGAGCCGAGCCGCTTGTATTCTTTCGTAAGTAGGTCGGAAAGCTGCCGAACGGAATAGGGGGAAATCACGTTGCCGTGCTCGTCGCGCGGGAACTTTTCGGCAAGCGCGTTGTAGTCGTCTGCAAACGTGCGCACCATTTGCGTTACTTCCCGCGGCGTGTATTCCTTTTCGGAAACGGGGACAGGCGTGGGCGAGCGGTAGTACGCAAAGCCTACGATCAATGTGTATAAATCGAACACGGACAAAACGCAGATAATAACCACGGCAAGCCCTTTCAGCACCGCACCGCCTTTTTTAGCGATGAGCGCGCGGATCATTAAAACGAGCAGCACGATTGCCGCGATAACGATGCCGATGACGGCAAACTCGAACAGCGAGAAAGACAACAGCCCCGAAAAGTGCCCCATAACAAAGATGAACGGGCGGGATATATAGCGGCACACAAAGTCGGCAAGCTTGGGCGAGAGCGTGCGCACCCACAGTAAAAGCAGGAGCAACAGAATTAATCCGCCGCAGACGCCGTAAAGAACGATCAAAGTTTTCTTTTTCTTTGCTTCCACGGATACAGTATAGCGTAAAACGGGCGCAATGTAAAGACAAACAAAGGTAAAAGGGAAAAAAGAGCGGTAAACGGTTGCGAAAGCGGTCTTACCATGGTATACTGTATTCGATTAAAAAAGCGAGGACAAGCATGACCGAACCCGAAAAGAACGGAACGCCCACAGAGGAAGTGCAAGACGTGCCGCAAACGGACGAAACGCAGCCGCATTTCAAAGAGGGCGAATACGTTCCGAAAATGAAGTTCAGAAAGAGTAAAATCGATTACAATACGTATCGGTTTTACGACATGCGAAAGGGGCGGCGGTTCGTTCGCTTTATGCACCGCATCGTTGCCAATACCGTACTGCGGTTTTACCTGCGCGTAGTGCACCATGTCAAAGTGGTGGGGAAAGAAAACGTCAAGGCAATCAAAAAGTCGGGCGCGGTCATCGTCAGCAACCACATTCATCCGCTTGACATTCAGATGATCGGCGTCTATCTGTTCGGCATGCGGCAAATGCACTTTTTATCGCTTGCGCGCAACATGGATCTGCGGGTAGGGTTCTTGCTCCGTAACGCGGGCGCAATTCCCATTCCCGAAGAGCACGACCAAAAGAAACGGTGTTTCGAAGAAGTCAATCGGCTTTTGCAGGACGGCAATCTTTTGCAGATTTGTCCGGAGGGAAGCTTGTCGCTGCTTTGCAACGA
>JAIEBL010000152.1 GCA_029069015.1 Clostridiales bacterium | reverse complement strand
GCCCACACCGCCTACGGCTAGACTCACCATAAGCACCATGAGCATAAGTACCGGCATATAACGTCTCTTTCCGCTTTAAAAGTTTGGTAAAAATAGTTTCACTTTTGGGCGCTCAAAAAAGCGAATGGTATTTTTTGTCGCATTTTCTCGAATGTGCATTTTGCGCGTGTCGGGCGGCATACGATTGTTTGTATGAACGCCGAGAATCTGACAGTCGAAGAAGCGCTTAAAGAGTGGCAAAGCCGCGAGAGCGGGCTGAAAACAACTGAGGTAAAAGAGCACGAGCGGCGGTGGGGCAAAAATCAGATTACGCCCGTAAAGCAGAAGTCGCTCTTTTTCCGTATCCTCGAAGGGTTGACCGAACCGATGATGATCATCCTTCTTGTCGCGCTTGGCATCACCGTGACGGTAAATATCATCAAGGCGTCGCGCGGCGATCGGTTCGACTATATAGAGTGTATCGGCATTGTGGCGGCCATCGTGATTTCCACCACGATAACCGTTATTATGGAAGGACGGAGCGTCAAGGCGTTCGACGCCTTAAAACGTATGGGGGCAGACGTGCCCGTCAAGGTCATGCGTGACGGTAGCGTCTGCAAGCTCAAACAGAGCGAGCTCGTGGCAGGCGACGTAGTATTGTTTGAAACGGGCGATAAGATCCCCGTGGATTGTCGCCTCATAAAGAGTGCTGAATTTTCGGTGGACGAGTCGCCGCTGACGGGGGAAAGTCACCCCGTGCGCAAGAACGCGTCCGCCGCGTGTAAGGAAAAAACGCCGCTTGCCGAACGCAAGAACATGGTGTACGGTGGGTGCTACGTGACCGAGGGCAGCGCGGTCGCGCTCGTTACGGCAGTGGGGGACGCGACCGAAATCGGTAAGATTGCGGGGACTCTCGCCGTGATGAAAGCACAACCGACGCCGCTGCAACATAAGCTTGATAAGCTCGGCAAAGTCATCACGATCGCGGGTGCGTGCGCTGCGGCGGCCGTGTTTTTGATTCGGCTGTTTACGCTCATTGCCGCGCATTCGCTTTCCTTCGATTCGGTGCAGGAAATCTTTATCACGAGTATCGTGCTCATCGTGGCGTCCGTGCCCGAAGGGCTACCCACCATCGTCGCGGTGTCGCTGGCGCTCAACGTCATCAAAATGGCAAAGCAGAACGCGCTCGTCAAGAAGATGGCGGCATGCGAAACGGTGGGGAGCGTCAGCGTGATCTGCTCGGACAAGACGGGCACGCTGACCGAAAACCGAATGACGGTAGGGGAAATCTATTGCCACGGCAAAGCCGTACCGCCGCAAAGAGCGGACGATCCCTATCTACTCAGAAACTTTGCAATCAATACCACGGCGAACATCGGGCGCGAGGACGGCAAAGAAACGTTCGTCGGAAGTCCTACCGAATGTGCGTTGCTTGCGGCGTACGAAAAGACGGATCAGCCGCCCTACGAGCGCGTGCGTGCGGAAGCGGAAATCATATACCGTTACGCGTTTTCGAGCGAGGAGAAGCGCATGACGACAGTGGTACGCGAGGGAAGCACCCTTACGGCGTATTGCAAAGGCGCGCCCGAACGCGTGCTTGCGCTTTGCGAAATGAATGCCGACGCGCGCAAGAAAATAGAAAAGGAACTCGTGGAATACGAAGCACAGGCAAAGCGGGTGCTCGCTTTTGCACACGGCGCGGTGGCAAAGGGCGTGCGCTTCGAGAGCGAGCGGTCCAGGGTGGAGCGCGGGCTCGTCTTCGACGGATTTGCCGTCATATCCGATCCCGTGCGCAAGGAAGTATACGCGGCGGTGGAAGCTTGCCGCGAGGCGGGCGTGCGCGTCAAAATGCTGACAGGCGACAACGCGGTCACGGCACGCGCCATTGCACGCGAACTGAAAATCATCACGCGAGACGAGCAGGTGTTTACCGCCATGCAGATCGAGGAGATGAGCGAAGAGGAGCTTCGCGAGCGTCTGCCCGATATCGGCGTGGTGGCGCGCTCGACGCCGCAAACCAAGCTTCGCATCGTGAACGCGCTTATGGCGGCAGGCGAGGTAGTCGCCGTCACGGGCGACGGCATCAACGACGCGCCCGCCATCAAGAACGCGGACATCGGCATCGCCATGGGCATTACGGGCACGGAGGTCAGCAAAGAAGCGTCGGACATCGTTCTTTTGGACGACAGCTTTTCCACCATCGTAAAGAGCGTGCAGTGGGGGCGGGGCATTTATGAAAACTTTCAGCGGTTCATTCTCTTTCAACTTTCCGTCAACATTTCCGCCGTACTGCTGACGATCATATTTTCGCTCATACCCGGGGGCGAGCCGCCCTTCAACGCGCTCGAACTATTGTGGGTCAACCTGATCATGGACGGCCCGCCTGCGCTGAGCTTAGGGCTTGCGGCGGGCGGCAAAGAGCTGATGAACCGAAAGCCCGTGCGACGAAACAGCGGGATCGTCACGCAACGTATGCTCGGCAGGATCTTAGCCAACGCACTCTTCATTGCGGGCATGCTCTTGTTGCAGGCGCGGTTCAACTTTCTGCGTGTGGCGGGCGGCATGGAAAAATCGGTCATGTTCACCGCGTTCGTGCTTTTCCAACTCTTCAACGCCGTCAACGCGCGGGAACTGGGTACACGCAGCGTTTTTGCGGGATTGAACCGTAATCGCATTATGTGGATCGTCATGGCGATCACGTTCGGCTTGCAGATCCTTATTACGCAGTTCGGGTCGGTCGTGTTCGACGTCGCGCCGCTCGATGTCCTCACCTGGGGCAAGGTGCTCGCGCTATCCGCGTCGGTCATTCTCTTTAACGAATTGTATAAGCTTGTTTTCCGCCAGATCCGCCGACTTCGCTGCAAAGCCGAAACCGAATGAATTCAGAATGCAGAATTATCCCTACTATCGTCATTGCGAGGAGCGAAGCGACGAAGCAATCCAGAACGGAAGCAGGGTAAGGTCTGGATTGCTTCGGCATAAATGCCTCACAATGACGGGGTGACAATTGTAGCGATAAATGAAAAACCCGAAACGGTAAAGCGTTTCGGGTTTTTTAATATTCGCATAGTCCCAATATGTAGTCGGCGGATACCGAGAACGCCGTGCAGATCGCGAAGATGTATTCCACCGTGGGCAGGCTCTTGCCTTTTTCCCAAAGCGATACGGTGTCTTGCGATACCGAAAGCGCTTTGCCGAATTGCGCTTGCGTCAACCCGTTTTCCATGCGGGTTTCTTTGATCCGTTGCGCTATCTTCATGTACATACGTACAGTATACGAAAAATTCTCGTAGATTGTGCTGCTTACGAGAACTTCTCGTACAGGCAGACAGATGCGTCGTTTTTGGATATACTATTTATATCAAATTCGAAAGGAGAAGAAGGAAAATGAAGAAGTTAGTTCGTGTACTCAGCGTGTTGACGCTTACGCTCTGCCTCGGTCTTGCGCTCACGGCTTGCGCAAAAGAAGAAGGCAAGTACGTTTACGAAAACGAGGGTATGTCGATCACGATCGAGCTCAAAGACGGCAAGTTTACGCAGACGATGGACTTCGGCGCGGGCGAGGATCCGATTTCGGTAAGCGGCACCTACAAAATCAAGGGGGATAAGATCACTTTCACGGTGGGTAGCTCTTCGACGGAAGGCACGATCAAAAAAGGCAAGTCCATTGTTGGGAATATGGGCGGCGGCGAAATTACGCTGACCTACAAGAAATAAGCAGAATATCGGCAACGCAACAAAAAAGCGACCGTTTCTATAAGCGGTCGTTTTTTTATGCTTTTGTTGTTCGTTTGTTAAAGTTCGATCGTCATGCCGTCGTAGGCGACGATAAAGCCGAGCGGTTCTTCCTTTACGGTCAGCTCTTCATGGGAAAGCTCACAGTTGTGCGAAAAGTGGGTAAGGACGTATTTCGTGCCTTTATGTACGAGTTTGTTCTTTTCCATTTTCTCGCGTTCACCTAGTGCATCAAGTGCGCCCATATGCCGCCCTTCGCCTTTTTGGCGGTGTCCGTAGGTGCAGTCGAATGCCACAAGGTCGAATTTCAGCCCTGCCTTTGCCGCTTTTTCGTACGTTGCTTCGTCCAAAATGCCGCTGTCGTTAAAAAGAAGTGCCGTTTTGCTGCCTTTTGTTACGGCATAGATCAGGCATTCTTCGCCCTTTGTGTGCTTTGCGGGGAGCGCCGTGATCGTATAGCCCGATTCCGTGGTAAGGGTATCGAAAGCGTGTAGCGTATTAAAAGGCACGGTTGCGGCGATCGCGGGCGAGATCTCGGCTTTGAGCGCCGTTTCGAACCGCTGACGCACGTGTTCGTTGCCGTAAATACGGACGACGGGCTTGACCATATCGTGTGCGTACGGCGCGCCGTGCAACATAAATTCCTGCGGATAGCAGTGGTCCATATGCGCATGCGTGATGAGCACCGTTTCCACGCGCGAGAGGTCGAGCTTGTTTTGCAACACGTGCAAATACGTGTCCATGGGGAAGTCGAGCAAAAGATCGTCGTTGATCAAGATCTGACTGCGCGTCCGAACGTTTCGTCCGCCGCTTTTCTTTGCCGCTTGGCATACGGCGCAGTTGCACCATACGGCGGGGATCCCTTCGGCTGCCGCCGTTCCCAAAAAGGTAAGTTTCATGGCTGTATTGTATCATATATACGGTATAATTGCAACTCTTTTAGGGACAGGGGCGGCGGTGCAATGCGCGTAAAAACGGGGCGGCGAAAAAAGTTTTCGTTCTTGTCAAAAAAAGCCGAAAATTTTATAAAAAATCGGTTGACTTTTATTTATATATTTGATATACTATCTAGGCTGTCACTTTGTGACGGTAGCAACTGATTGTGTTGCGGCATTTTGGACATTGACAACTGCATAGAAAGAAGACGAAGAAAAGATATGGAGAAGAAGCAAGAGTAAAGAGGAAGCG
>JAIEBL010000151.1 GCA_029069015.1 Clostridiales bacterium | reverse complement strand
AAAAAGCCTCAGATGTCCGACCTGCTCGAGTCGGGTGCTATCGAACAGGACGCGGATATCATCATGTTTATTTACCGCGAGTACGACCCGAACGACGTTTCGGTGGACGAAGCGGTGCGCAACAAAGTCGAACTGATGATCGCCAAGCACCGTAACGGCGAAACGGGCAGCGTGGAACTCAAATGGGACGGCTCGACCGTGCGCTTTATCGACGTGGACAAGTCTCGCCAGACGGCTTCGCTCGAAAAGAACATTCCGCCCCAAAGCTCGGAGGGGAACTTTTCCGATCTGAACAATGCGCCGTTCACTCTTTCCGAAAAATCCGCCGAAGAAATTCTTTCCGCACCCGACGGCAAGGATATAAACGACGTGTTTTAAAAAATTTTAATTCTCGTTGTATAAGGTTCGGAAATCCGTCAATAATGAATGTACAAACAAAAAACATTCGTTATTTTCGGAGGTAACAAAGTATGAGAACCTACAAGAGCAACAGATCTTCTTCGCAAACTGCGAAAAAGGAATCGTCGGGCAAGAAACGGACGTCGATTTGGGTATCGGCAGCGGCAGTATTGTTGGTCGCGGTTGCGGTCACGCTTTCGCTGACGTTCGGACTTCGTAAAAGCCCCTCGAACGACTCGGTGACGACGGTCACGCCGCCCGTTGTAGAAAAGCCTACGCCTATCACGTTTTCCGCACCGCTTGCCAGCTGCACGGTAAAAAAGGCGGCGGCGCTCAACAAGCTCGTCTACAACGACACCTTAAAGCAATGGCGTACGCATAACGGCGTCGATTTCGAAGCCGCGTCGGGCAGTGACGTTTGGGTGATTGCCGACGGCAAAGTCGACAAAGTGGAAAATACGATCTTGGAAGGCACGGTGATCACCGTTTCGCACAAAGACGGCTACGTGTCCATTTACAAGGGGCTCGGCTCTTCTGCCGTGCAAGAGGGCGACGCCGTATCGGCGGGTGCGGTCATCGGTAAAGTTGGAAACATGATGTGCGAGCAGAAAATGGGCGCGCACCTGCATCTCGAAATGAAAAAGGACGGCAAATACGTCGTGGCGACCGACTACTTCGACGTCACCGCCGACAAATAGTAAAAAGAGCGGATTTTAAAAACCGTATGCTAAAACTTTCGAAAAGCCTTGCCAAAACGAGGCTTTTTGTTGTATACTGAATCTGTCTTTTTTAAAAATCGGGATGTTCACGCTCCGTAGTTAAAAAAGAGCAAGGTTTCATACTATCGTCACGGATAAAGCTTAGACGCAAGAGGAAAAACAGACTATGAAAAAGCAGACGGTTTTGGTGTTGGATTTCGGCGGGCAATACAATCAGTTGATTGCGCGCAGAGTACGCGAGCAGCACGTGTATTGCGAGCTGATCCCCTATTCGACGCCCATGGAAAAAATCAAGGCGAAGAATCCCGTAGGCATTATCTTTACGGGCGGACCGAACAGCGTATATGCGGAAAACGCACCTCGCCCGAGCGAGGAAGTCTTTAAACTCGGCGTGCCCATTTTGGGCATTTGCTACGGCTGCCAGCTGATCGCCGATTTTTACGGCGGCAAGGTGAGCAGCGGACCGCGCGAGTACGGCAAAAAGGCGCTTCTTCACGGAGAGAGCCCGCTTTTCGATTCCGTGCCGCAAAAGAGCGACTGCTGGATGAGCCATACCGACTACGTGGAAAAGCTCCCGAAGGGCTTCGTGGTTTCCGCGTACACCGATACCTGCCCCGT
>JAIEBL010000150.1 GCA_029069015.1 Clostridiales bacterium | reverse complement strand
ACATTGAAACTGGTCACAGCGGCAAGGTGGTAAACGGCGAAAACGAGAACGGCCGCGTCGTAAACGTCTACACCACCTGGCTGGAAGGTGATTGGGCGGTGGTCAGGGCGGCCGACGAATTCTGTTCGGCGATCAACGCCAATAGAAACATTTATCTTTGCAACGATATTCCGTTCGAAGCGGATGCGAACACGAAGTCGAACTGGACGGCATACAGCGCCGAGTACGACAAGACGATCGAGGGCAACGGTTATGCGGTGAAAGACGTCGTGATGACTTTCTCCTCGTACGGCGCATACGACACGAGAAACAGACCCGCATACTGCGCGATGTTCAAAATGTTGGGAAGCGGGGCAAAACTCAAAGACATTGCGTTTGAAAACATTACGCTCAATATCGAAAGCGCCGAAAAGACGAGAACTTGGGACACCTACTGTGCGCTTCTTGCCACCGAAATCGAGGAGGGCGTTACGTTCGAAGGCGTCAGCTTAGACGGCACTTTCCACATCGAGCACGCCAGTTCTTCGATCAGACGCTATAACTACGGGCTCGTAGCCGCGGAATTGGATGAAAACGCTTCGCTTAGCGGTCTTACGTATAACGTCAACTTAGAACACGTCTATTCGGGTACGGACGGAACGTATACGGATCATATCGACGAGTTCGGTCTCATTACGTTCGAGTTTACCGCGCTGGACGAATAAAGACCGCGGTCTTTCCTGAATTTGGGAAAGGCGGGGCAGTAGGGGCGAAACAAAAAATTTAGTGCGGCTAAATACTTGTAAACCTATGCAAAATATGCTATACTATATAAACCTAGATTTCGGTTTTGAATCCTGAACTTAGGAGGCTTATTATGAACAAGAAAATTTCCATGCTCGTTTGTTCGGTTTTGGCGCTTTGCCTTAGCCTCGGCACGCTGTCGGGTTGCAACAAGCAGAAAATCAGCAACGAAACCACGGCGTTCGTCGTCATGAGCGAAGAAGTGGACGGCGTTTTCAACCCCTTCTTCTATACGTCGGGGCCCGACGGCGAAGTAGTGGGACTGACGCAGCTTAGTATGCTCTCGTCCGACAACGAGGGTAAAGTTGCGGTAGGAAAAGACGAACCGTCCGTCGTATTGGATTATGCCGTCAACTACGACGAAAACGAAGAGGGCGATCCCGGCAAAGAAGCCGCGGGCAAGAAGGGTGTTACGACCTACACCTTCGTTTTAAAGAACGGCATCAAGTTCACCAACGGCGAACCGCTCACGGTGCGCGACGTACTGTTCAATATGTACGTGTATCTCGATCCCGTGTATACGGGCTCGTCCACCATGTATTCCACCGATATCATGGGCTTGGCGGCGTACCGTACGCAGAACAACAACGGCGACGAAACGGCGCTCGACACCAATGCGGCGACCGTAGCGACCAACCGCAGAGACGATATGACGGATTGGGTAGACGACCTTTTGGACGGCAAGTATAAAAACGGTGCTTGCTCGTACGAGTCGTTTTTAGCCGACCTCGAAAGTGCACATAACGAAACGCTGAGTGGGTATCCCATCACCAAGCAAGTGTACGACGATATCACGACCTTGATCGACAAGTTCAAAGAAGAGCTGGAAACCGATTGGCGCAACAACAAAGACGGCTATTTGGAAAGCGGTGCGGCTTGGAAAGAGGACGAGGTACACTCGTTCATGTATGCCGAGGGGCTCTACACGTGGGATAAGAAGAACGAAAAGATTGAAAGTTGGGATTATCCCGAAGAAACCGTCAAGACGAAAGAGCAGGCACTCAAATTTGTATTGGAAGACAACATTCCGAACAACTTTGCCGTCGTTGCGCATTACTTTGCGTCCGGCTCCGAGCTTTTCAATGAGTTCGTTGCCGCGGCAAAAGAAGATTTGTTGAAGGGCGACCGCAAATACTACTCGATCGAGGGTGTTAAAGTGCTCGACGGCAAGACGACCTCGACCGTTACAATCAAAGGCGACACCGAAGATGCGTCCGCGCAACCGAGAACGTACAACGTTGCCGTGCTTCCCACCGAAACGGTGAACGAGAGCACTAAAGCGGTCACGCAGACCGCAACGGGCGACTGCGACAGTAAGTGGGCAGTCACGGCAGCCGATAAGTACCAGGTCTTGCAGATCAAGATCAACGGCGTAGACCCCAAGGCGATTTGGAACTTCGGCTTTACCGTTGCGCCCATGAGCTACTATTCCACGTCTGCGCTCGTCAGCCAGTTCTATATTCCCGCAAGCCAAAACCCCATGGAGTATGCGGCGTACGGCTTGGAGTACTCGACGCTTGACTTTATGGAAAAGACGCTCAAAGGCGGCGATAAGATCGGTGTGCCCGTGGGCGCGGGGCCGTATAAGGCGACCGATCGTAACAATTCGGCAAACCCGTCGCGCGGCAACTTTAACTCGAACAATATTATTTATTTCACGCGCAACGACGATTTCCTTTTGGGCAAGCCGAAAATCAAACTCGTGCGTTACCAGGTTATCAACGCTTCGCAGAGTATCAACGTAGTCAAGAACGGTTCGATCCATTATGCGATGCCGCAGGCAACTACCGCCAACATGGAAACGATCAACAAAGACACGAAGAACCTTGCTTATATCAGGGCGCAACAGCTCGGCTACGGTTATATCGGTATCAACGCCGGTAAAATCACCAACCGTCATTTGCGTCACGCCATCATGGTTGCGTGCGACACTTCGCTTTGCAAACAGTTCTATACAGGCAACCTTGCATCCACGCTTGCTTGGCCGATGAGCAAAGTATCCTGGGCGTATCCCGATGCCAGTAAAGACGGCGACCGCGAGTATGCCTATGCAGGTTTGCCGTTCGGCGAGAACAAGCCCGATACGTTGAAGAAAGCGCAAGACGAAGTTATCAAACACATGCAGCTTGCAAACTGCTCGATGGGCAACCCCAGCGACCTTACGCCCGACCGCGACGGCTTGATCCAATATCCCGACGCGAGGACGAAGGAAGGCAAGGCGCTCAAATACACCTTTACGATCGCGGGCAGCGATCTTAGCGAACACCCCGCGTACCTCACGCTTTTCTACGCCGCAAAGATCCTGAACGCTTGCGGTTGGGACGTACGCGTGGAACCGGACAGCTATGCGCTTTCCAAGCTTGCCTCGGGTAAGCTTACCGTGTGGGCGGCGGCGTGGAGCACTTCGCTCGACCCCGATATGTATCAGGTGTATCATAAGAACAGTAAGGCGACGAGCACGCTCAACTGGGGCTACGACGTGATGAAGTCGGGCGCTACCGAAGGTACGCTTGAAGAAGACTGGAAAACGGTTGACGCTCTTTCCAAGATCATCGACAACGCACGCAAGACTAACGATCAGGACGAGCGCACCGCGATGTATGAAGACGCGCTTAAAATCATTATCGAGCTCGGCGTGGAGCTTCCGACCTATCAGCGTTCGAATATTTATCTTTATAACAAGAAGATCGTAGACGGCTCGACGCTGAACAATACGGATTCCGCGTTCACCAGCCCGATTTCCCGCATTTGGGAAGTGAGCTTGCTCGAGTCGAAATAACCCTGCCAAAAACAAAAAGCAAACAATTAGGAACTATACAAGCGAATGTTTAAATATATCGTAAAAAGATTGCTTTTGGGGCTTCTCATACTGTTCGGCGTGTCCGTGATCATCTACACGTTGGTGCGCATCATGCCCACCGACTTTGTAGACAATCAGTTTTTATCGCAAGTCAACCAGGGCACGATCGGAGCAGAGGACTTACAGCGCATGAAAGCGTTGTACGGACTGAGCGACAACAGCTTTTTGGGTATCATCAAAGGGTACTTCCAATGGCTGGGCAATTTGCTCCGCGGTGACCTCGGCAACAGCTTCAAATATCAAGATCCCGTTAAAGAAGTCATCTCGAAAAATATGTGGACGTCCTTTTTCTTGGCGTTTGTGGCAATGTTTTTCCAATTCCTCATTGCCATTCCGCTCGGCGTTACCGCAGCGACGCACCAATACAGCGTGCGCGACTATGCCGTTACGGTTTTTACGATGATCGGCATTTCGTTGCCCAGCTTCTTCTTTGCCGCGATTCTCATCAAGGTTTTTGCGGTAGACTTAGGTTGGTTCCCCGTTCAGGGCGCGTTGGATGCGTCGGTCACGGACAGCAACGTCTTCACCGATTTCTTCGATAACATTCACCACATGATTCTGCCTATCGTGACGCTCGTCGTCATCAATATCGGCTCGCTCATGCGCTACACGCGTACCAACACGCTCGAGGTTCTCAACGCGGACTACATACGCACAGCGCGCGCCAAGGGCCTCAAAGAAAGCAGGGTCATCTACAAGCACGCTTTCCGCAACACGATGATTCCGCTCGTGACTTTGCTTGCGGGCACGCTTCCCACACTGTTTTCGGGCGCGATGATTGTCGAACAAGTCTTTGCAATACCGGGTATCGGCAACATGGCGTATAAGGCGCAGGTGGCGGGCGACATTCCGTTCATCATGGGCTACAACATGTTCCTTGCGGTTTTGAGCGTTTTGGGCACGTTGCTTGCTGACCTTATGTACGTCGTGGTTGATCCGCGCGTCAAGTTGAAGTAGGAGGAGGGCCAAAGATATGGAAAACGAAGAAATCAAGAGCCCTTCCTTGCAAGCGGCAGAAGACTCGGTGGCGCAGAACCCTTCGGCGCTCGCCGTGGGCGGCGAAGCGGAAGCTGCCATCGAAACCGAAGCGGCAACGCCGCTCGACGAAAACGTCAAAACGCTTTCGCCCTTCCGACTCGTTCTGAAGCGGTTTTTCCGCTCCAAACTGAGTATCGTAGGTCTTAGCATTATAATTTTCCTGTTTCTGTTCTCGTTCTTGGGTCCGGTTATTTTCCACCGTTGGGGAGAACTGGACATCGACCGCGGCAAGAACATTGCGCAGACCGTTGACCAATCCACGATTGAAACGACGTTGCCCGACGAGTCTACGGCAGAGATTACGCAGGTTATTGTGACGCCGCAGGAAATCAACGCGCTCGCCGCACCCTCTTTAAAGCACTGGCTGGGTACGGACGAAACCGGCATGGACGTCTTTACGCGTCTTATGTTCGGCGGCAGAATTTCCTTACTCGTGTCCTTGCTGGTCGTATTCTTGGAAACGATTTTGGGCGTAATTTTAGGCGGCCTTGCGGGCTATTTCGGCAAGTGGGTCGACCAAGTCATCATGCGTATCGTGGATATCTTTATGTGCGTACCCACGTTCCCGCTGCTACTCTTGGCGGGTTCGATACTCGACGCGTTCGAGGTAGACCCGTCTATGCGGATATACTACCTGATGATGATTCTGACGCTACTCGGTTGGTCGGGGACGGCGCGTATCGTTCGCGGACAGATCCTCTTTCTGCGCGAACAGGAATATATGGTCGCCGCCGAGGCAATGGGGCTATCTACGCCACGAAAGATCTTCAAGCACTTGGTGCCGAACGTCATGCCGCAGCTCATCGTGTCGATGACGCTGGGCTTAGGCGGAACCATACTCTACGAGGCGAGTCTGAGCTATCTCGGTTTGGGCGTACAAGCGCCGTATGCGGCATGGGGAACGATGATCAGCATTATTTCCAAAAATCCCAACATCTTGCAAAACAACCTTTGGGTATGGGGGCCTCCCGGTGTGGCAATCATACTCGCGGTTCTCGGCTTCAACTTTATCGGCGACGGCTTGCGTGACGCGCTCGACCCCAGAATGAAGAGGTAGGGCAAACATATGAGTAACGAAAATAAGAAAACGCAAAGTGCAAGCGTGCAACAAGGCGAAGAAAAACCCGTCGTAGCCGAAACCGGCGCTACGACCGCAAAAGCAACAACGAAAAAGACCGCTTCCGGTACGGGTGCAAAGAAAGCTACCACCGGGGCAAAGTCTGCGACGACGTCTGCGGGTACAAAGAAGAGCACCGCGACGACGAAATCGTCTTCCGGCACAACCGAGAAAAAGACGACCGCGACGAAATCGGCTTCGGTAAATACGGGGGCAAAAAAGAGTACCACTGCGGCGAAGTCCGCTTCTGCCACGGGCGCGAAAAAAACGACCGCTTCGAAGTCTACGACGAAAAAGACGGTCGCCGAAACGGCTCGGGAAGAAACGACC
>JAIEBL010000015.1 GCA_029069015.1 Clostridiales bacterium | reverse complement strand
ATGTTTTGCTTGTTCTGAACGATTCCATAGTTTGCTCCTTATACCCGTTCGTGGGCGAGGAAAAGAGGTGGGGGACTTTGCGTTTTTTTAGTCGATAAGCTGTTCGTGCAACGAATAGAAGATCTGCGCGGCTTTTTCTTCCCACTTGTTGTAGACGAGTTTGGCGATATAGCGGTTGGACACGTTGAGTTTGATTTCCAGCATCGTCTGCGCGGGGTCCATGATTTTAAGCTGTACGGTATACGTACCGTCCGCGTTCTTGTAGTAGTTGCGGAAGTATTCCTGCTTGCGCCGGAAACTCATGCGGTTTTCTTTGACGTACTCGGTGATCTCGGCACGCAGCGACGAAGGGACGCGCGTATAAAAATGCGACAAGCACATTCTGCCGTCGGGCGTGATGCTGTAATACACTTTGTTTTCGTGAATGGATTGGTAGATAAAACCCGTTTCCAAGAGCTGTCCGATCGTTTCCTTACATTCCATCCAAGGGATCCACGTGTTGGAAGAAGAACACAATCCGAGTAGTGTGTCCTCCATAATGGGGAAGTCCATTTTATCGAAAACGAACAACATGATTAACTTGTTGAGAGTCGTGCTCCCCGATAACTCCATGGGTCTTTCCTTGCCGTTTTTTCGCCCGTGCTGTCTTTGCAATTCGTGCAAAGAATAGCGGGGTCTTTAAAGTATAGCATATTTGCGAAAAAAAAGAAACCCTTTTTCTACAAATTTTTTATTTTTCTTTTTTGTTTTCGCGAGTAGCCTTTGCACGATCCCGCCACTGTATTGCCGCGCTCGTTTCTTTCGTTATGCAAACTTTATCCCGCGATTTTTGTCTTGCCTATTTACAGACGCTGGATTTTTGTGGTATACTGTGTGTGATGGGAACGAAACGGATCGTACGGATCAGTTATTTTACGATGCTCACTATTGTAGGGGCGCTTTTTCACGTGCCCTTTTTCGGAACGCCCGTTGACTATACGCTGCAAGCCGTGTTCGCCGTTATTGCGGGCATGATGCTAGGGAGCATCGACGGTGCACTTTCACAGCTATTGTATCTCGTGCTCGGCTTACTGGGACTTCCCGTGTTTACGAAGGGCGGCGGGTTTTCGTACGTGTTCCAACCTACGTTTGGCTATCTGCTTTCTCTTCCCGTAGCTGCGTTCCTTGCGGGCAAGCTCATCGGTAAAAAATCACTCTCGCCGTGGCGGTCTTTTCTCTGCGCGTTTGCGGCGCTTCTCCTTCTCTACGCGATCGGCATTCCGTATCAGGTGCTCATTTATCTTTTCCGCGAAAAATACGCGCTCGCGGCGGCGTTTAAAACCGTGCCGAGCGTCCTCATCATGCTCTGTATCGATAAGCTCGTTTTATGGCTGTTCTGTCTCGTTTATCCGCGCGCCCGCTCGCTCATCGGAAGAACGGATGAGATAAGCGCA
>JAIEBL010000149.1 GCA_029069015.1 Clostridiales bacterium | reverse complement strand
TTGATCCATACGTCGAAGCTTACGGCGTTGACTTCGATTTCCAGCCCCGTAAGCATTTTTTCCCAAAGTTCTTTGGCGTTGTTCATTCTACGCTCCTTTTCTGCCTGCTTCTATCCTACTTTCGCTTGTCGACTTCGAAAAAGTAAAACTTCAACAACCGCTCCGTCATGCGCAGCATTTCTTCCCTGTCCGCACCCTGCCGCAGAATATCGAACAACGAGCCGCAAAACGCCTTTGCGATAATGTTCGAAAAGACGATCTCGCTCTTGCCGCACGAAGAAGGGTACAGTTTGGCGCAGACGATTTCCGCCACCCGCTGCACGATTTCCTGCGAAAAGTCCGCATACCGCGTTCCTTCGCAACAGTCTACGAGTATCAGTATATCCTGCCCGAACTGCTCGAAAAAGTCAAGCAGTTTTCCACCGAGCAACGGCATGATCTGTTGAAGCGTCAGAGAGTCGAGTACCTGTACGCCTTGCAGCTCCGAAAGAAGCTTGGGCACGGCTTCGTAGGCAGGTTTTACGATGGCGTCGAGCACGCCGTTCTTACCGTCGAAATAGCGGTACAGATTGCCAACGGGCACGCCCGCGTTCTCGGCGATCGTGCTGATATTGCCGCCGTGGAAACCGCGCTGCAAATATTCCGCGCGCGCCGCCGCCAAAATCTTATCGTATACCGCTTCCTTTTTGTATTGCACCGCTCTGTCCCCCTCGCGGAGACCTCTGCGTAAGTGACGCGGGCAAGATTGCCGCACCGACTTCAGCAGACGTTCCCTTGTGCTCAGTATACCATTCTCTTCCCGCCTTGTCAACGCAAATGCGCCAAAAGCGAATTTTTTCGCCCTAAATTTTATTATCCTACCAACAATACCGAACCGCGCTCAATCCTCTTCCACGGCGACCGATACGATTTTGCCGCCCTCGATGACGATACAAGCGGAAAGATAAATGTCCTTGCAGTTTTCACCCACGCCGATCATATAGACGCCGTCGTCTACTTGCCACTGCCCTTTCGCCGTCGAGTAATACGAAAATGCCGTTTTGTCGAGCAAGACGTGCACGCGCTCTTCGTAACCCGCGGCGATCTCCGTTTTTTTATACGCTTTCAGCTCGCGTTCGGGGCGCGAAACGCGCGGCGAAACGGGATGCACGTACACCTGCGAAATCTCGCTGCCGTTCTCGTGCGAAACGTTGGCGAGCGAGTACGACACTTCCGCCATAAGGTCACCCACGGCTTCTACGGCAAGCGAATCGTACTCATAGCGCGCGTAGCTGAGACCGTAACCGAACGGATACAAAACGCCGCGGCCGTTCTCGGCATAGCCGCGGTAGCCTACGGAAAGTTCTTCCTCGTAGCGCGTAACACCCACCGTCGTGCAATCCACGATACGC
Source organism: Clostridiales bacterium (assembly GCA_029069015.1). Lineage (GTDB taxonomy): Bacteria > Bacillota > Clostridia > Christensenellales > Pumilibacteraceae > Pumilibacter. The sequence goes on along the minus strand of JAIEBL010000149.1, from coordinate 4,963 downwards.
GACACCTCGTCGAATACGGGAAAAGACGTTGCGAGCTTCCCCGAAAAATTGCGGTCACCGAGAAGCAATTCGGCAAGCGCTTCGTCGCCGCCGTCTCCCAAATACCCCGCATACACGATGGCGCCCACTTCATGCTCCCAAGGCGAAACGTCGACGGGCGCACCCGCAAACAGCACGACGACCGTCTGCGTATTCTCCGCCGCCGCGCTTAAGATCGCACGCTCTTGCACGAGCGGCAAGCGCATGGTTTCGCGGTCCAGCCCCTCGCCCTCGATCTGCCGACCCGTGCCCGCACAAATAATGCAGACGTCCGCCTTTGCGCCGCTGAGCACCGCCGCACGGGCGTCACCGTAGAACGTGCACGCGCGCGCGCCGAATGCTTCGTCGTAGGTTACTTTGCCTCGGGTGCGACTGTCGAGCGCCCGCACAAGATCGAACGACGTGAGCCGGTTTTCGATGCACGCCGAGCCGCCCGCCGTCAGATAGTCCGCAGAATTCGGCTTTGCGTACGAGCCGCAAACCGCAACGTTATCATCCCTTTCAAGCGGCAAAACGCCGTTGTTTTTCAAGAGCACGATGCCCTCGGCTGCGACTTCTCTGGCGATCGTCTGCCGCTCTTTTTCGTTGCGCGTTACTTTGCGCTTATCCGTACGCTCTTTTAATTTGTATACGAAATCGAGTACGCGCGAAGCGGCGGCGTTCAACGCTTCGTCCGAAAGTTTACCGTTTTCATAGTCGGCGCAGAGCTTTTTATAGTGAGTTTCGCTAAACGGCATTTCGATATCCAGTCCCGCTTTTGCCGCCGCCGTGCGGTCGCGCACCGCGCACCAGTCGGAAATAACGACGCCGTCAAAGCCGAAACATTCACGAAGAACGGAGAACCCTTTTTCGTTTTCCGAAGCGTATACGCCGTTTACGCGGTTGTACGCGCACATGACCGCCGCAGGCTTACTCTTACATACGATTTCAAACGGTTTGTAGTACAGTTCCCGCAAGGCCCGTTCACTCACCTCGCTCGATTGGTACAGGCGGTTGTATTCGGAATTGTTGCAGCAAAAATGTTTGACGCACGCGCCCGTGCCGCTCTCTTGCAACCCCGCGACGTACGCGCCCGCCATGTTGCCCGCAAGCAGCGGGTCTTCCGAATAGTATTCGAAATTGCGCCCGCAAAGCGGATCGCGTTTTATATTCACGCCGGGCGCAAGCAACAAATCCACGCCGCGGTCGGCGCAGTCCGAAGAGAGCGCCTCGCCCGTCCGTCGCGCCAGATCTTCGTTCCACGTGTTGCACAGTACGTCCGTTGACGGATACGCCACGGCGGGCAACATTATCGTCTTGCCCGTTTCGTCTACGCGCTCCGTCCTAAGCCCGACAGGCCCGTCCGACATAACGACGACAGGGAGCTTCCCGCCCAGCGACGCCGTGCGCCACATCCCATCGCCGCATAAAAGCCGCAGCTTTTCCGCCGCGGTCAGGTCGTTTACCGTAATCTTCTTTTTCTTTTTTTGCTCTGCCATTTTCTTCAATCCTTTCTTCGTCGCACCTTCCGGCTTTTATCCTTCGTGCACCGTGCCGTTTTCCACGTGCAGCAGCGTACAGTCGCTTGTGAGCTCTTGCACAACGTGCGTACAGGTCAGCACGGTCTGATACCTTTGACTGCGCGTCAGAAGCTTGGTCTGCCGCGCGGGGTCCAGCTCGCTGAGGACATCGTCGAGCAGCAGCACGGGATACTCGCCCCTGCGCTCCTTATGCAGTTCCGTCTCCGCAAGTTTAAGGCCGAGCGCCGCGGTACGTTGCTGCCCCTGCGAACCGTAGGCGCGTACGTCCGTTTCTCCCACGCGCACGGCTATATCGTCCTTTTGCACGCCGCAAGAGGTGAAACAAAGCTTGCGGTCGCGCATACGGCTCTCTTGCAGTTCTTTTAAAAACAGGTCGAATATTTCCTCTTCGGTTTCACCCGCGAGCCCCTCGTACGCAAGCGTCAGTTCTTCCTTCTCGCCCGAAAGATAGCCGTGCGCCTCCGAAGCGTACGGTAACAGCCGCGACAAATATCCTTTGCGTTGCAGCGCTATGCGCGCACCACTGCTTGCAAGCTGATTGTCCCAAACGTCCAATACGTCGTCGGGCGCCTCGCCGTTCTTTAAAAGGCGGTTACGCTGAGCGAGAATTTTGTTGTAGCGTTGCAACAGATAAAAATAATTCTTGCTCATGCGGCAAAGCGCAATGTCCATAAACCGCCGCCGATCGCCGGGAGCATCTTTGATGATACGCATTTCGTCGGGCGAAAAATACACCGCCGCCACGACGCCCATAAGCTCGCCGAGCTTTAAAATGGGATAGCCGTTGACCGCCACGCGCTTGTTTTCGCTCTTACTGAGCACGATTTCCACCGTGTTGTCGCCGCCCGCATCGGCTTGCGTAAGCTTAACGAACCCTCTTTCCTGTCCCGCGCGGATCAGCTCACGGTCACGCGGCGTACGGGGCGAGCGTCCCACACTGCAAAAGTATATCGCTTCCAAAAGATTGGTTTTGCCCTGGGCGTTGCTGCCGTACAGCACATTCACGCCCTCACCGAACGTGACGTCCGCGAGTGCGTAGTTCCGATAATCTTTCAGCTGTACGCGCTTAACGACCATATAGAAAGTATAGCACACTCCCGCGCATAACGCACCTGTTTTTCACCAAAAAACCGCAACGGTGCACAAAAAAGACGCGGCCCCGATGAAAGAGCCGCGTTTTATTTATGCTCGTTTGTTTCGGTATAGGCTATACGGAAGGCGGTACGAAGGAAACCGAACCGAACGCCGTCCCTTCGGGAGAAACGGGCGCGCCGAAGGTCGCACCGCCGTACTGCGCCATCGCCGTAGCGCACCGCGCGATCTGCGCGTCGATCTCGCTTACGTCGATGTTTGCCATATCGAGAAGCAACGACAGCGCGTCGTGCGAGAGCGCATTCAAGCGGTAGTATCCTTCGCAATGCGCAATGCCCGTCGTCGTCTTTTCGAAGAGCAAAGTGATGTATGCGTCCTCGGGAAGCGCAGACAACATTTTGCTGCCCGTAGGCGCAAGTTCTTTTAAGCGCACGGTAAAAGTAAATTCGAGATACGTGACGGAATCGGAAAGCGCAATACCGTTGTAACCGTCAAGCGCCTCTCTGCGTTCGGTGTCGCGCACGCCGGTGCCGCGCAACACATTGAATTGCCGAAGCTCATACGCGGCGGTATCGGGTAGTACGGCGGGCACCGGAATCGACGCGCCCGCCTGCACGGTAAAGCCGCTTTTGAGTGCCCTTCCGAACACGTTATCGTTCAGCGTCTGCGTATCGGTGATCGCCGTAGCGGGCAAAGTGATGGCTTCGCTTTGCACGAGGTTTACGGCAAAAAGCATTGCGTCGTAATTGTACGCGGAGCTTCCCGTCTTCGCGGCGGCAAGCCCTTGAAGCGCTGCGCGCACTTCTTCCGCCGTAGCGTCGCTACTCGGCACGGTCGCTTTTTTGATAAAGTCGTACACGGAAGGAAGTTCCACGTAACCGTCGCCGTACGTTACCGCGCCGCCCAAACTGTCTTCGACCGTCCGAAGCTCGCGATACACGATTGCGCCGATATCCCGCGCCTTCACCGTAAAGTCAAGCGGCTGATTGCCATTCTTTCCGTTCAGACTGTCGATCATAAGCATGAACTTGGCAAACTCGGCGTCCGTCATACCGTTTACGGAAAGCACCGTGCGGTAGAAAGGCGTGCCCGACGAATCGGGTTCACCCGTGAGCTGATCGTAGTAGAAGATTTCCCCGATATACACGGTCGCGGTCAGATATACCCGATCGGCGGGCAACAGACGCGCTTTGTCTTTGAAGCCGTCCCCCAACAGATCCGCGGCGTCGAGCGCCATATAGAGCGTGACGCAGGCGTCCTGCGTGACCTTTGCGCCCTTTACCTTTTTAAGATATTCGTACAGCTTCAAACTGCCGCTCTTATCATCGTCGGCTTCCATTTTCTTTAAAAGAAGCGCCGCCAGATCGCCCTGCGTAAACCGCGGCATCATCTGCGCGGTGGGTCTTGCATCGTAGAACAGTCCGTCCGTGCCGTCGAAATCGAACTTTGTCGCATCGAAGTTGTTTTTGTTCACAACGCCGTCGTCGCCGAACACTTCGTCAAACGCAGTGTAAGCCTGCGGGTCTTTTACGTAGTATGCGCCGAGTACGTTATTAAGCGACTGACTATAGGAATAGCTGTGCGTGCCGTCGCCGTTTTCCACGCTGCTGATGATGCCGTCGCCCACAAAATCGGTTTCGAACGAAGCGTGGTTCGTACTGTCGCTCGTTTCGAGCTTTTCGAGTACGGTCTTTATATCGTCCGCCGTAATATCGTCGTCTTCTTTGAATTCGTATTCTTTGATGATCTCGTACACCGAACCGAGCTGCATCGCCGCAGGCAAGTTCGCGCTCGTAGCGTCCACGTCGATGACCGACGAGCAAAGCTTGACGGGGATCTTTTGGCTCATGTTGTCGATCACGTCGCGCACGGGTTCTACGACTTGCGCCAACAATTCGTCGCGCGAAAAGTCGGACACGAATATGCGGATCGTTTTTAAAATGTCGTTCGTCTTTTGGACGGAAAGCCCGTTGTACGCAATTTCGCTGTCTTTATACGTGTCCCCTGCCGATTTGGGCGTGATATCCACGGTAAGCGTTAAGAGTGCACGCTCGCCGAGCAGTCCCGACACGATTTTTTCCACGCTGCCGTTCCCGTCGAGTAGCGAAGAGACGCCTATGGAAAACGCCGCTTCCATCATGTTGCGCCCTTGCGTAATATACGTATAGACGTATTCGAGCCGAGGCGAGAGCTTACCGAGCGTTCCGCCGCTCGGGATCAGCGAATCGATTTGCGTCTGCAAGATCGCGCCGAGCATACGGCTGTCTATCTCGGCTTGCAAAACGTCCTCTCCGTGCAAGCCGTGCAGCTTA
>JAIEBL010000148.1 GCA_029069015.1 Clostridiales bacterium | reverse complement strand
ACTAAACCGAGTTCGTCTTCATTGGCTTGCAAAGAGGATTTGTAAGCGTACACAACACCTTTGCCGTCGTATATCTTTTCATTGTCGGGCATGGGCGTGCCGTCATAATCGAGAACGAGCACGATAATAACGATGGCGCGCTTTTCTACCGTGAGCGTTGCACTGCACGAAGTTTCTATATTATAATCGTATGCATTTTCAATCGCGCCGACATAGGCCGTTATCACCATAAGGTAACTGCCCGCATGAACGGGAACGACCGTGTTTCCGCCTTCGTCCTTAAACGACACCGAAAGCGTGATCGGCACATGCGCCTCCGAAGGATATTCCACGAACGGCAAGCTGTCGGGTGCATAGACGAAATTGCCTTCGTGCTGCGGATATGCGTACGCTGCGCCGTCGTACACTTTGCTGTCTTCTTTCGGCAGAATGGAAACGGTGCGCGGCGTGATCGTCAAGTTTCCCGTTCCGTACGTAAACGCATAGTTTCGGCACAGTTCGTCACTCGGCGTGTCGACGGATACCGTGTATTCGTCTACGTGCGGCAAGCTTCTTCCCATAGCGCCCGTTGCCGTAAAGGAAGGCACGTAGCCTTCTTCGTCGCTCGGTACGAATCCGAACAGTCCGTCGGGATTCCCGTCCGCATCCAAATGCACGGCTTCGTACGAAAATTCGGGCGCTTCCCCGTCGTAGACTTTGGTATAATCGCTCTCGCCCGAAACAGTGGGCACGAGCAACACGTTGCGCTGCGTAATCCTAAGCCTAGCAGCAAGGGTATAACAACTGTAGTCGTTGCAAACGACGCGGTTTTCGTCCGTAAAAAATTCGGGATTAAATACATACTCTGCGACGTTGGGGAACGCTACGCCCCACGAGGTGTATGCGGTATATGACACAATCAGCTTGTCGTCCCCCAGCAGACCTTGCTCGGTCGTCACCGTCCAACCGGACAAACGATAGAACGACTTATAATCCGCAAAAACGACGCCGTCGCCGTCGTACTCTTTTTCGTAGTGGGTAGCGTCTATTTTTACCACGCCCTTTTCCCCATCCACGAGGGCGAATTCGAGAAGAATGGGACGCTTTGTAATCGTAAACGTGCCCGCTTCGCTGTCTACGAATTTGTAGTTGGGGTAGTCTTGCTCGTCGTCCAAAACGATGGTATATTCGCCTGCATGCAACGCACCGTTCACCGTTTGTTCTTCGTCCAAAAAGGTAAAGCGGAAATAGCCGTGCAACACCATGCCGTCGTCTTTCTGGAGTATGCGGTGGTTATCGTCGGTGAACAAGCCGCCGTAGGCATATTCCGTGGCGTTATACTCCACCGAAGCGGGATCCATATACGGCGTGACGGTGACGACACGCGGCGAAATGACAAGCGTGCCGTTCTCATCTACCATAGTATCGTAGTTGCCTGCTTTGAAGTTTCCGCCGCCTGCATACGCGACAATAATTATTCCATAGCTGTCGGCGTTTACAGGCGTTATGCTTGTGCCGCCTTTCAGATACGAAACGGCAGTGATCGTCAGCGTTTCGCCCGCAACGAGGCTGCCCTCCACGCAGGTAAAGTTGCCCGCGTTGTTTCCTTGTGCGGTCAGGTAGTCGTATTCCTCGCCGTCGTATTCCTTTGTATCGTCTTTCGGGCGAATCGAAATCGCGCGGCGCGCAATCACGAGCGTATCCGTGCCCGTATAGTCAAACGTGTAATCACCGAACTGCCCCACACCGCCGCTCGTAAACGCTTTTGCAATCGGCTCGTTGATGGAAATCGTATAATTGCCCGCGTCGATGGGCTTGCCACCCGAGAGCGCCCCCTCGAATGAAACGGAAACCGTCAACGTATCTCCGTCTAAGAGTGCCTTGCCCACGTCGATAAAATTATCCGTCGCATTCGGATAGGTATACGGCTTACCGTCGTACTCTTTGGTGCAATTATTGAGCGGCTTAATGGAAACAGAACGCGGCGTGACGGTCAGCGTCCCGCACACGTATTCGATTTTGTAATTATAATGAATTTCGGAACTATGGTTGTTTTCGTCCTCGGCGGCACCCACGACCAAGAATTTCGTTTCGTTGTTCCCCGCTTTCGTGTCGGAAACGTGCGTCACGGTAGACACGTTTTCTATATCCGCAACGAGTTTGTGGCCCCCAACGAGCGAGCCGTTTGTGAGCGTATAGCCGTAGGTATACTGCGCTTGCCCGTTGTAGGTAAAGCTTGCGTCGGCGGTCGTGACGGTGATTTCGCGCTGCCGTATTACGAACGCCGCTTCGTTTACCGTAAAGGTATAATCGGTGAACGCGCTTTCCAATTCGGCTTTGTCGAAAAATACGGTATAGTCGCCCGCCGCGTACACGAAAATTCCTCTCGTGCATGTGCCGCCGCTTGCAAGTGTGCCGCGAACGTACGCAACGCACCTGTTGTCCAGCGTTTCGCCGTTTGCGAGATTTACCGCCGTATAGCCGAAACGGTCGTACAGATACCCGTCGTAGACGACCGCGCCGTTGTTCAGTTTTCCGCTGATGTCCACCCCGTTGACCTGCGTGATATCCGGCGTGATTTCCACCGATCGCGGCATGATCGTAAGCGTGCCGTACACGTAGGTAAACACAAAATCATCATCAACGACTTCGTTCGCTTCGTTGAGAACATGGCAAGCGTGAACGTTGTTATTTGCGTACGTATCCGTTACGTGCGAAATCTCGGAAAGCGTGGTTGCGTCGATTTCGAGCGTGTGCCCTTGCGGCAAGGTTGCCGAAGGCGCGGATACACCATTGGAGAGCGCGTGCATGGGCGCACCGTCGTACGTCTTACTGCCGCTGCCCGTGTAAACCGTAGCGGCGTATGCCGTGACGGTCAGCGTGCACGACGAGAGCGAGAACACGTAGTTTTGGCAAAGCGCTTCGCCCGGCATTTCGATTTGCACGGTATATGAATCGACGTGCGGCAAGAGCTTACCGAGCAAACTCGTCACTATAAACGAAGGTACGTAAGTATCTTCTTCGTTGCCTACGAAAGCGCCGCCGTTCGGCGCGTCCGTTTCGAGCGCGTACAGCGCAACGTAACCGAAATCGGGCATCGTGCCGTCGTAAACCTTAGTATAGCCGCCGAACACATTTTGCACGCCCGCGCCCGTAACGACAGGCACAAGCATTACGGGACGCTTGTTGATCGTAAGCGTTCCGTATACGTATGAAATATCGAAATCGAACGAAACGTCTTCCTCTCTTCCGTTTTCGATACGGCACGCGTGCACGTTGTTGTTCGTCATGTTCAGCGTATCGGCAACGGTGATAAACGAGTAGGCAATCGACTCGCGCACGATTTTTATCGTATGGCGGTCGGGCAACATACGGTTGGGTGACGGTGCGGTAACGCCTGCATCACCTGCGGAAAGCGCCGTACCGTCGTACGGTTTGCTTCCCGAACCCGTCGTGATAACGACTGACACTTTCGATACGGTAAACGCGCCCGTAGCGAACGAAATTTCGTAGTTGGGATTGTTTGCCGCGACGAAAGCTTCGTCGAAGAGAAGCGCATACGCGCCCGCGTGGACGACGTATTCGGCCTTGTCTGCGAGCGTCAGCGTCGTATTCCCCGCCGTCATGCCCGTAAAGTAGGCTTTAAGCGAAAGAGCCGAATAGACCGCCCCCGAATCGATTTCATAGCCGCCGCCGTACGCATGCACCGCGCCGTCGTAGGTTACGCTTCCCGTATTCATCGAAGGACGAAGCGTAAGCTTCGCACGGCTTATCGTCAAAGCGCCGTATTTGTCGTAAACGATATTATAGTTATAGGTTTTGTTCCGATTCGCGCTATCCACGACGCGGTACGGCGTCTTGTTTTGAGCGCCGCTGCTCTGCACATCGGTGATATATGTAGCTTCCGCTTCAAGTGCCGTAAAGCGGTGCGTGCTTACAAGCGAGCCTTGGAGCAGCACTTTACCCGCATCATAGCTTTCGCTCCGTCCGTAGAGAGGCGTGCCGTCGTACGGCTTAACAAAATCGAGCGTACGCACGTGCAGTTCTCTGGGCCTTAGCGTGAAGCTGCCCGCTTTGCTGTCTGTCACCGTGTAGTTGGTGAGTGCGTCGGGGATGAGCACGATCGAATACGTGCCCGCCTCGGTGACGGAAAGCGCGTTCTCCACCCGGTCACCGTCCGCAGTCCTACCCGTATAGCGGGCTTTGTGCGCTTTTTCTAATATCGCTTTATCTGCCGCGAGAACGTCCCCGCTTACGATTTCGTAACCGCCCGCAAACGAATGTTCTCTGCCGTCGTAGTCGGTGCTCATTAGCTGCGGCGTAACGGTGATCTCGCGCGGGCGGATCGTAAACGTACCGCGCGCGAAAGCAAAGGCGTATTGATGCGTCACGTCGGTGCTGCCGTGCAAAATCCGAACGGTATCCTGCATGATCGCTACCGCATAACGCCCCGCATTCTTCGGCATCTGTCCGCCCGAAACAGGCGCGCCAAAATCGTCAACGACCTGCGTTTCGAAGGTGATCGTATCGCCGTTTCCGAGCGCGGCGAGCGTAGACGGCGAAGCCTTTTTCTCATAGGCAATGGGCGTACCGCAGTAAGTAGACGCAAAGTCTTGCGGGGCGACCGTGACCGATCTTTGCGCAACGCGGACGGACACTTGCGGCAACGTGAGCGTATAGCACGCCGTCACGTCTTCCCCGCTTGCATTTACGATTTTTACCGAATCGGGCACAATCGTAACGTCCGTTTCGCTTGCGGCGTAGTCGGCAAAAACAAATTCGAGTTCGCCCTTTACGAGCGTATCGCTCGGAAGTATGTCTGCGGTGATCCCCGTAGGATCGTCGCCGTAAACAAGACTTTCGTCCGCAATGGAAAGAGCGGCGGCGCGGCGGGAAATCGTAAATTGCGCCGCCTTGCCGTACTTCTTGCCGAAGCCTCCTTTTGCCACTGCGCGTACGCTGTACGTTCCGGGGCGCGTGGGCTTTTGTCTGCTCCAACTGTCGCTACCGTCTTCGGCATATTCGTAGAAAACGTTGCTCATGATCGCCTTTGCGGGCGTTTCGAAGACGATTGCGTCGCCGTAAATCAGATCGCTCGCTTTGAGCGTAAGGTCTTGCGTAAATATGCCTTTAATGCCGAGCAACGTAAAGACAAGGGCGATGACCGCCGCCAAAACGGATATGATGAGCACGCGGAAACGGACGATCGTATTCTTGATCGCCGCAAGCTTCTGCATTTTTTGTTTGTATAAATCGTACGTGCTCATTCTACTCTCTGCTTGAATTTTATTGTGCTCTTTTTGCCGTCCCGCCGCGTTTACGCTGCGTCAACCACAGGGAAAAACCCGTATATCGCATCGCCGCCACCGCTCGGGAACGGGAGAATGCTGTCGGACGTTATTTCGTAAAACTTCCCGTCGATTCGCTCTCCGTCGCGCACGATGTGGATATCCGCAATTCGGATAAACAAACCGCCGTCGTCGTCCGAATACCGTAAACCGTTCGACCGTGAAATATCTGTCAGATCGAGTGTGTCGCCCGCTGCGAGCGGCGTGCTCGTGTTGACCGTAACGTATTGACGCCAACCGCCGCTGAGGAATATATCCACCATGTCCATGTCAATCGTCCCGCTGCCTACCGCAAGCTTGACGGTGCGCTTCGTAATCTCGTATTCGATATTGGCATCGGCGCTGAGGACGTAGTTTTGCGTAACGTCTTCGCCCGCTTCGTTTACGAACTTCGGGGCTTCAACGTAGACGACCGCCGTCGCATTCTCGTAATCGTACGCAACGGATTCGATTTTCACTTTCGACAGCGTCACGGTAAGCTCCGCATTCGTCTCATCGTCCGTCACGACCGTTATATTCCGATAATCGAAAACGGGTGTGTCGCCGTAGGTAACGCTTAATCCCTCGCCTTTTAAGGTTACTGCCATCGGCGTTACGGTAAGCTTACCGTACGTGGGGATCACCAGATAGTTTTGCGTAACCTCGGCGGCGCTTGCGTCGATCACGACGATATAGGTAAACTCGTTGTCTTCCTCGTCCCCTACGTTCGTGACCTCTGCATCTTTCGTATAGGTAAGAACCGCGCTGTGCCCGTCGACGAACGACGAATCGGTGTACTTCTGATTATCCTCAAGCGTGCAGGCATGCGCATCGCCGTCGTAGGTAAACGACTGCCCTAAGCCAACGACGTACACCGTGCGCCGCTCGATCGTATATTCGGCGGATTTCAAGGTGATTTCGTAATTTGCCGCAAAGTTTTCCGCTTCGTCTGCAGCATCGAATGCGGTGTCGCTCGGAATGATTTTGACCGAGCCGCGGTTGACGCTCACCGAATACGAAGCGGCATCCAGTACAATGCCGTCCGCAGGAACGGGCGTCGTAGCGGCTTCGTCGGCACGCCGAAGAACGTATGTCAAACCGCCCAGATAGAGCGCTTGCTTTGACGCAAGCGAACCGTCGGTCACGTCCGCCGTCGGGCGATCCATGCCTGCGTCGTAGGTTTTACGAAGGCTTCTGACCGATAGCGTCAGCGCGCGACGTTCGACAACGGAAACGCTTTCGGGGCAATCGATCAGGTAATTTTCGGTCACGTTTGCGCCCTCGCGGTCGGTGATCTGAACCGACGCAATATCGACTTGCGCCCTATACGCCCCAGCACGCAACAACGCTCCTACGGCTTCGTTCGTTTCGTCAAGCAGAATGCTCCGCGCGGCGGTCAGCGTCTGATACGACGCAACCGTGCCGTCGGTGATTTCCACCGTAGGCGTTGACGCCACGCCGTCGTACGTTTTACGTACTTCTTTAACCCCGAGCGCAAGCGGGCGTCGCTGTATTTCCACCGTTTGCACGTTGCACGAAACGGTATAATTGTCCGTCACGTCGTTGCCGTCTTTGTCGTAGATCGTAACATCCGTTTTGTCCACGGAAAGCTCGTACTTACCCCAAGCCGCAACTTCGGTCGTGCCTGCGGGCATATCGGCAGTGACGTCGCCGTACCGGCGGGCGGCGGAAACGCTCACGCTCGCGTACTGCCCCGGTGCGAGCGAGCCCGAAACAATTTCATACCGCCCGATCGAAACAGGCATACCGTCGTAGACTTTTACGACGCCGCCCACGGGCGCGAACGTCACGGGACGCGGCAATATGGTCAGATTGCTCTTTTCGCAATCGATACTGTAATTGCGGCTGACGTCGTTTCCGACGGCGTCATACACTTTCAGATCTTCGTCGTCGAACGAAAGACGGTCACCCACGTTGAGTCCGCCCTCCGCTTCGAGTACGATTTTATGCCCCGTGCCGAGCTTGCCGCTGAGCACCTCGATTGTGTTAAATTCCACGCGCTCGCCGCTGTACGTAACTTCCGTATCGGGAAGCTTGATGGTAAGTTCGTTCATGGTGACGGTCAGCTTGCCGCCCACGACTTTGATCGCGTATTTGTCGGTAACGTCGTAGCCTTTTTCGTCCTTGATGCGAACCGTCATATCGCTTTCGGCTTCGCCTACTTCGGTGATCGAACCGCTGTACGAAACGACCGCCGAGTGCCCCTTCATCAGCTCGCCGCTCGTGATATAGTACCAATCGGCTTCCAAAGGTTTTCCGTCGTATACTTTTTTACCGTCCAACACCGTGAACTCTACGGCAATCGGATCTGCGGCGATCATATCCATGGAAGATAGCACCAGAAAAGTGCCCAATGCGACTGCTGTCATCAGGATCAACGCTCCGAATATCAATACCGATTTTTTAAACTTAGACATAAATTCCCTCGGCTACACGTTCTGCTCTATAAGGCGTATCGCTTCTTTGCACAGCGGCATCTTGTCTTCCCCGAATAACTCGT
>JAIEBL010000147.1 GCA_029069015.1 Clostridiales bacterium | reverse complement strand
GGGCGGCACCGTGACGGTGTTGATCTCCGGTTTGCCTGCGGGCGTGGGCAGTTACGTGCAGTACGACCGCAAATTGGACGCTGTTTTGGCAATGCACCTGATGAGCATACAGGCGGTCAAGAGCGTATCGTTCGGCTTAGGACAAGCCGCCGCCGCCCGATTGGGTAGCGGCGTGCACGACGAAATGTTTATAAAAGACGGCAAAGTGGTACGTAAAACCAACCGCGCGGGCGGCATAGAAGGCGGCATGAGCAACGGCGAACCCATCGTTTTGCGCGTGACCTTTAAACCCATCCCGACGCTCGTTAAAGGACTTAAAACGGTAGACGTGCGCACGGGCGAGGCAACGACGGCGGCGGCGGAACGTAGCGACGTTTGCGCCGTACCCGCGGGCGGCGTCGTAGCGGAAAGCGCGCTTGCGTTCGTGCTTGCAAACGAGCTTTTGCGCGTAAGCGGCGGCGATGCTTTGCCGCAAATACAGGCGGCGGTCGAGGCGTTGCGGCAAAGAGGAAACGTGTTGCCATGAACGAAATTCTCTTTGTAAAAACGGCGGAAGAAGCCGGAGACGCGTTGCCGCAGACAGACGTGCTCTACGTGACCGACGAGAACGTGTATGCACTCTATAAAACGTTCTTTCCGCAAAATACGTGCGTTTTGCCGAGCGGCGAAGATCAGAAGACGCTGCGCGGTTTGGAAGTTATCTGTAATGCGCTCGTTACCGCGCGCGTAGACAGACAGGGCGCGGTCGTCGTCGTGGGCGGCGGCGTTATGGGCGACCTTGCGGGCTTTGCGTCGGCAACGTATATGCGCGGCATATCGCTCTACATGGTGCCTACTACGCTACTGAGCCAAGTGGACAGCGCCATCGGCGGCAAGACGGCAGTGGACTTAGGTAATCTGAAGAACATCATCGGCGCGTTCAAAATGCCGCAGAAAATCGTGATTTGCCCTGCATTTTTGCAAACGTTGCCCGCGCGCGAATGGCGTTGCGGACTGGGGGAACTGTTAAAAACCGCGCTCCTCGATAAAGAAATCTACGCATTCGTGTCATTGCATATAAAAGAAATCGTTGCCCGAGAGGCAAGCGCCGTAGGCGAAGCGGTGCGACTGTGCGCGACCTTTAAAAAAGGCGTCACCGACTGCGACCCCACCGAAAAAGGCGAACGAAAGATCCTCAACTTGGGGCACACGGTAGGGCATGCATTGGAGGCGTGCGACCGCCACAAGCAAAGCCACGGCGAGTACGTGCTTTCGGGGCTGTATACCGAGGCGTGTATGACCGACGCCCCCAAAGATACGAAACAAAAAATCACAGCACTGTTAAAAGAAGTGCAGCCGCTTACCTTTGATTTCGGTGGCGAGAGCATCACGCGCACCGCGCTTTCGGATAAAAAGAACGCGGGCGGGAAAATATCCGTGTTGCGTCTGAAAAATATCGGCGAGGTGGAAGAAGTGCTTTTCGAACCGCTAGAATTCGCAGCAAAATACGAGGCGGCAAAACGCGAGGAGAAAATAATATGAAAATTTTCGTTCCCCCGCAAAAAAAGTTTTCGCGCATATTGAATGCAATGCCGGATAAGAGCATCACGCACCGCGCGTTTCTGTTCGGCAGTATCGCAAAAGGCAAGACGCGCATTACGGGTGCACTTGCCGCCGACGACTGTCTGCACTCGCTCTCCTGCGTGCAAAGCTTGGGGGCGACCGTCACGCGCGACGGGGAAGACTATATCGTGACGGGCACGGACGCCTTTTCGTCCTGCACGCTGGACGCGGGCAATTCGGGAACGACCATGCGCCTTCTTTGCGGACTGCTTGCGGGAAAGAAAGGCAGTTGGCGTATCGTGGGCGACGAAAGTCTGAGCAGCCGCCCCATGCAGCGCGTCATCGACCCCATAAAACTGATGGGCGGCGACGTCGCGGGTACGAGCGGCAAAGCGCCGCTCGTCGTCACGGGCAGCCCCTTGCACGGCATTGCCTACACGCTTCCCATGGCGTCGGCGCAAGTCAAGAGCGCCGTACTGCTTGCCGCCCTTTGCGCCGAGGGCGAAACGACCGTCACCGAGCCGCAGAAGAGCCGCGACCACACGGAGATCATGCTGCGCGAAATGGGCGCGAACCTTACCGTCGGCGGTAACACCGTGCGCATGAAGGGAAAAGAAAAACTTTCGGGTATCCACGTTTCCGTCGCGGGCGACATCTCGTCCGCCGCTTATCCGCTCGTGTGCGCGCTCGTCGTGGGCGGGACGGCGACCGTACGCGGGGTGGGCGTCAACCCCACGCGGAACGGACTGCTCCGCATCTTCGATCAGATCGGCGCGGAGTACGAACTGCAAAACGAACAGACCGTAAACGGCGAACCGCGCGCCGATATCTGCGTGCGCGGTTTGGGAAAGGCGAAACCCTTTGCAATCGATGCCGAACTTATGCCGCTCCTTATCGACGAAGTGCCCGTCCTCGCGGTGCTGGCGTCGTACCTCAGCGGTACGAGCGTGATCGCAGACGCGGACGAACTGAGAAAGAAAGAGAGCGACCGCATTGCCGCTACCGTGAATTTGATCCGCAGCTTCGGCGGCGAGGCGGAAGAGGAAGGCTCGGGCTTTACGGTCACGGGCAAACCCTTAAAAGGCGGATGCACGTTCTCGGCGGGGGGCGCCCACCGCATGGCAATG
>JAIEBL010000146.1 GCA_029069015.1 Clostridiales bacterium | reverse complement strand
TTCAAAGGGTGTAAAGGCAAGCGGTTCGAGTTGCTTTTCGCCCCGAAAATGCGCAACGGCATCACCCAGCGTACGACAAGGAAAAACCTTTATGCCCTCTATGCACGCCGCTTCGGCACGATTTTCGTACGGAATGACGGATTGCGTATACCCCGCATCTTTTGCCGCTAACAAAAGCGGCAATATGCCGCGTACGCGTCGCAAACTGCCGTCTAAGGAAAGCTCGCCCACAAATACGGTATTTGCAAGCGACTGTACATTCAGTTGTTCCGTTGCCGCCAAAATCGCGAGCGCTATGGGAAGATCGTACATAGGACCTTCCTTTTTTACGTCGGCGGGCGCTAAATTGATGGTAATCTTATTGGGGGAAAATTGCAGGGCGCTGTTTTTAATGGCGCTACGCACGCGCTCTTTACTCTCTTTGATGGCGGCGTCGGGCAAGCCTACCATCTCGATTCCCGGTAAGCCTTTATGTACGTCTGTTTCCACTTCCACTTCGTAGCCGTTCAGTCCCGACAGCCCGAAGCTCTTTACCTTGGCAAGCATACGCCCAACCACTCCTACCGACTTAAACTATTTCTTTCTTGCAAAGAACAACTTCATGGCATCGGGTAGCCCCGCACGTTCGGCGTAAGGCAACAACTTCCGTTTGTCGCTCATGGAAATATCCAACAAAATGACCGTTGCGTACAGATGCGCCAGCACGGCAATTCCCGAGCAAATAATGCTGATAGTCGTACCGAGCGCCCCTTCCAAAATCAGCGTGCCCGTGTAAGCGGGATTCTGGCTCGATACGTAATATTCGGCAAGCGTATTGTAAAAGCCCGCGCTTGCCATAACGGTCGCGGCGTTCACGATGAGCGGCAGCGACAAAAGCACCATAACGGAAAGAATGCGCTTATCACGAATGAGCAAGAAGGACATTAAGAACAGCACGACTGCCGTCAATACCCCGAACTCCGTAAAACCGATAAAGTACGTGCCGAGCGTGAAAATCGTATATGCGGCAAGATACACAAGGTTTGCGCGGTTCTTTTTGCTAAGATACACAAGTAGCACGATACCCGTAATAATAACGGCAAACAGGATGACGAAAACCACCGTGGGAAAGCGAGCATTCAATTCCCTGCCGTTACGCATAAAGATATTGAAAATGGAAAGCGAGTTGCGCCCGAAGAATGCCACCCCACCGAGCGGTTTCAGATAAATGCGATACAAGAAGGTAAAGAAGCCCGCACCGAACGAACCGATCATAAGCGGCAAGCAGAACAGATACGAAAGAAGCAATGCGCCGACTCTCGAAAATAGACAGGTAAACACAGGGCGAAGTTGCGGATCTTTCAACAGCTCTTGAAACGAAACTTTTTTACCGCGAAGCAAAAGCCCTGCCTTTACCGCATTGTAAATCAAAAACACGGCAAAGAGCGGGAAAAGATAAATGGCATCTTTATGAC
>JAIEBL010000145.1 GCA_029069015.1 Clostridiales bacterium | reverse complement strand
GGGCTATACGTGCACGTTCCCTTTTGCAAAAGTCGATGTGCGTATTGCGCGTTCGTGTCGAGCGTGGATGCATTTTCGCAAGCCGATTACGTTCGCGCACTCGACAGGGAAATCGCCGAGCGCGTGCACGGCAAAATCGATACGGTTTTTATCGGCGGCGGCACACCTTCCGTTTTGGATCGCGGGCTTTTGTCGCGCATTTCCGGAAGTATCCGTAAGGCGGGGGAGTTGACGGCAGATGCCGAGATCACGGTGGAAGCGAACCCCGATTCGTTCACGCGCGACTTTATCCGCGAGGCGGTAGCGTGCGGCGTCAATCGCATATCCTTAGGGGTGCAGTCGCTTTCCGATGAAGTTCTGCGGATGGCGGGGCGGCGGCATACGGCGGCGCAAGCCGTAAATGCTGTGCGTGCTGCCGTAGAGTTGTTTCCCACCGTGTCGTGCGATCTTATGCTCGGGCTCCCCGCACAGACCGAAGATGACGTTCTTTCTGCCGTGGGCACCCTTTGCCGCGAGGGCGTTTCGCATCTGTCGCTCTACGCGCTTTCGGTCGAGGACGGTACGCCTCTTAAAGCGGCGGGGTATAAGGTGGACGAGGATTTTGCCGCCGATTGCTATAACGCGGCGTACGAGAAAATCGAAGCGCACGGACTACGGCGGTACGAAGTCAGTAATTTTTGCCGCGGGGATAAAGTCTGCCGACACAACGTAAAATATTTGCAGAGGGCGCCGTATATCGGCGTGGGGGCTGCCGCGCATTCGTTTGTGGACGGCGTGCGGCTATCGAATACCGAAGATATTGCAAAATATATCGCGGGGACGCGTGACGAGAAAGAAATACCCTTGACGCCCGCCGATGCGTTGGAAGAGTATATCATGCTGTCGTTGCGCACGAAGTGGGGCGCGGACTATGCCGAACTCTCGAAGCTTTTCGGCGGCGATTGGAAAGCGGCGAAGCAAGGCGATATTTCGGCGCTTTTACAGGGCGGACTTATCGAAGAAACGGAAAACGGGTTTCGGCTCAGTGAGATCGCTTACTACGTTATGAACAAAATTATCGTGCGACTGTTGTAGAGAAGGGAATCGGCGCGTCGGAAAGTGCATAAAGGATCGTTTCCGCTTCTGTACACACGTGGAAAATCTTTCAAAAAATCGCTGTAAAGAATTGACACAGACGCTACGATGTGGTATAGTATAATTAGCACTCTGGGTGGGCGACTGCTACTAATCGTAAGCTTAAAGTGCTAATACGCAGGGAGGGAGTCGTAGCTTTGGGTCTGTCGGGCAGAAAAGAAAAGATACTGCAAGCCGTCGTCGATAGCTATATCAATTCCTGCGAGCCGATTTCTTCCGCGGAAATCCAAGAACACCATTTGCCCGCGCTTTCCACCGCAACCATTCGCAACGAACTTGCGGCGCTCGAAGAGATGGGGTATCTGGCGCAACCGCATACGTCGGCGGGGCGTGTTCCCACGGCGGAAGCGTATCGGCTGTACGTCGAACGGCTCATGCCGCGGCGCAAACTGACGCGTAGCGAGCTGAAAACGGTGAAACGGTATTTTAACCGCAAGATCACCGAACTCGACGATATTCTGAAGAGTACCGCAAAAGTGATTTCGGAAATCACCAATCTTACGGGCGTAGCCTTCTCGCAAGACGCGCACGACGCGGAAATTCAGAATATCAAAAT
>JAIEBL010000144.1 GCA_029069015.1 Clostridiales bacterium | reverse complement strand
AGTCTTTACCGTGGTCATCAATATCGTCGTGGGCGTCGTGCTCGGGTGTCAGCCGATCTTAGGCTACAATATCGGCGCGCGCAATTTGTCGCGCGTGAAACGAACGTACCGCAATATTCTGCTGTGCACGCTCGTCGTGGGGCTGATTTCCACCGTGCTGTTTGAAGCATGCCCGCGGGCGATCGTCGGCATATTCGGCGGACCGAAGAATTACGATGCGGATATGTACTGGGAGTTTGCGACCAAACTCTTCCGCATATTCCTGCTGCTCGTCACCTTTACCTGTCTGATCAAAATGACGGCTATCTTTTTCCAGGCGGTGGGTAAGCCCTTGTTTGCGATCATCTCGTCGTTTATACGCGATATCGTCTGCTTTATCCCGCTGATCTGCATTCTGCCCGTATTCTTCGGGATCGACGGCATACTGTACGCCGCACCCATTGCCGATGCGATCGCCATGGCGGTGGCAACCGTCCTTACGATCCTCTACTTCGTGCAGCTTAAAAAGAACTACCCGACGCCTACGCCGACGGAGGAAGGGGACGGCGAAAACCCCGACGAACAGTTGCCCGACGAGGAAGCGCAGGGAACAATCCAAGACGAACAGCCGCACGAGCAAACCGCCGAACAACAATAAAAAGAAACGCCGCAATACGCTTTTTTCGCATTGCGGCGTTTTTGTTTTACAGTATGTCTTAATAAAAGGTTCAAGTGAGCGTGGTGGACAGCACCAAGAAGAGCAGGTAGCTTGCGGTGGTCAGCGTGCCGCAGGAAATGGCGATCGCGTTTTTGAGCCGTTTACGCTCGGGCTTTATAAAGCATTTGCAAAGAATCATAATGAGGGCGACGACCGTAGACGCTACGCCCAAGATAAGCAAAAGTTCGGTTTGCAGTCCCGCTGCGCCGTTTCTGAAAAAGGGATAAATGTCGGTGTTTCCTTTGCGGAAGCTGAGCAGGTCGGCAAAAAACAGTATAACGAAGTTAAAGAGATTGCTGCCTAAGATATTTCCGAACGATGCGTTGAAATTGCCGCGCTTGCACAGCGAAACGGTGGAGACGAGTTCGGGCAGGGAAGTCGTGAGCCCGAGTAGGAGCGCGCCTGCAAACGTCTTGCCCAAATTCAGAAGTTCGGCGATGTAGTCGGATGCGTACGTAATGGCAATGCTTGCGCCTACGAGACAGACTGCCGACAAGACGAACCGCACGATGAGTTGTTTGGTGGTAAGCTCGCATTCCGTTTTTTCTTCCGATTCTTCCGTTTTGGGCGTCTTCCACATCATAAGGACGTATATCACGAAAATGAAGGGCGAGATGATGCTGATAAAGCCGAGCTTGGGAAGCTTTTCGATAAACACGGCGAGCGCGATCAGACCGTAGATGACAAGGCAGGATACGGAGGTCAGCGCGTGGTGCTTGCCGATTTTCGCTTTGGAAAATCCGATAAACGTAACGGCGACGATGCAACCGAGGGCGGCGAGATTGAAAATGTTGCTGCCTAAAATGTTGCCCGCGACCAAGTTGTTCTCACGTAAGAACAGCACGGCGGAAAGGCTGGTAAACAGTTCGGGCAGACTCGTGACCGCCGCGAGCAGTACGCCGCCGATGAACGCGCCCGATACGTTGGTGGTTTTATCGAGAAGATCGACGTATTTTCCGAGCTTCATGGATAAAAACACGACGATTGCCGCGAGCACGAAAAAAGCTAAGATAACCAAAACGTCCATGCGCTTATTATAGCACCGTGTATTATGAAAAGCAAGCAAACCAAAACAAAAGTTTAGCGGAGCGGTACTCCAACTGAACCCGCCCCACAGCGGTTAATTTCGGCGCTTTTCGACAAAAGCTCCTCAGTCGTGCTCTTGCTACGATTTCGTCACTTTTGTCACAAATCACTCGAAATTTCCTCGCTGTGGGGTGCTTCGCAGTTTTGGGCGAGCAAAAAGCGTATTTAGACAAGGCAAAGCCCGCAGGCAAGGCTTGATTGCCTTGTCAAGGGCTTGAACACAGTATAAATTGCTTTTTGCCGTCCAAAACCGTGTTTAGATGGGTACCGCTCCGCTAAGGCGCGCGGCAAAAAAACAGGGAACGGAAAAAGCGCTTTTGCCGCAAAAGGCTTGCGTTACGCGGCGGATTATACTATAATAAATAGGTATAGCATAGAAGGCATGCGGTATACCAAGCCTTCTATGCGGCAACAATCCAAACGGTAAAAACAGGGACACGACCGCGTGAAGAAAAAGACGATTATTTGCATACTTTTGGCGGCATTGCTTATCGCAGGATGCACGCCGATACCGGATGAAAACGATCCGTTTGCTTACTATGCCGTTCTTCCGCGCGAAGTGTTTGCCACGGGGATAGAATTCTATGCGGCGGTGCGCGGCGGCGACGAACAGGCGGCGCTTTCCGAAATGTCGCAGCTGATGGACGATTTGAACTCGGATATGAGCCTGACTCTTTCGTCGAGTGCGCTTTCCCGTTTCAACGCGCTCGGCGCAGGCGTGGAAGACTCGGGGGATTATCAAAGCGCGCCAATAGAAATATCGGCGGAGACGTACGCCGTTATCGAACGGGCACGCGTCTTCTACGGGCAAACGAACGGCGCGTTCAATATTGCCGTTCGTCCGCTTACCGCGCTTTGGCACGTTGACAACGAGGGGATCGGCGAATATATGTACGGGGTAGAGCTTCCGCCTATTCCTTCATACGACGAAGTAACGGAACTTCTCGTGCACTGCGATCTTAACGATTTGCACACGGAAACTGACGAAGGCAAGTATTATATTTATAAAACAGATCCGCTTCTTCGTATCGATCTAGGGGCGATCGCCAAGGGGTATGCCGCCGATCGGTGCGTGGCGATTGCGAAAGCGCACGGCGTCGAGAGCGCGCTCATCAATATCAGCGGCAATATCTGCGTGGTGGGCGAGTGGTATCACCCTAAGAAGAAAGTCTACGTGCGTTGGGATATCGGCGTCAACGCGCCCCGTCCGCGCGGCGGGTTTGCGGGGGAGGCTTGCGCGCTTTCCGTTCCCGCCGACTGCACGGTGGTGACGAGCGGCGACTACCGCCGATACATTACGGCACTGCAAGGCGATACAGTGCTCTATCTATCGCATATCGTAAACGGCGTGAGCGGTCTGCCGCAAGGCATTGCCTACGATAGCGCCAACAACGCTTACGTGCAGCAAACCGATTTCGTGGTAAGCGCCGTTATCTTTACCGACGACTCTACCAAGGCGGACGCTTACGCGACGGCGGCGTGCCTAATGTCCTACGAGCAAGCGATCGCTTTCTTGCGCGAGCATAACACGGGCGGCATACTCTTTACCGAGGATAAACGGATCGCATTTATCGGCATTACGGAGAGCGACGAAAGCGGCAAGGCGTACGTGACGCAAAAGGAAGTGTACTCGGCGTACCGTTCCTGTACGGTAGAGGAGTACGCCCTTGACTGAGAAGCGGATCGACGTATTGCGAAAGCGCAAACTGCCCTTCGGCGTGCTCGATGTCGTCGTCTTTGCGGCGGTCATCGTGCTCACTGTGGTTCTACTCGTAGCACTCAACCGCAAAGTCGGTGCGAGCGTCGAGATTGCCTATGACGGCACGACCGTTACGTTGCCGCTCTCACGCGATGCCGAGCGCGACGTGGGCGGACACCTTACGGTGGTAATAAAGGACGGTGCGGCGTACGTCCGTGAATCGGACTGTAAGCACCAAACGTGCGTGCATACGGGAAAGATCAAGCGCGTAGGGCAAAGCATCGTGTGTGCGCAAAACGGCGTAGTGATCACCGTCATCGGTGAAAGCGGGCTTGCGGGTACGGTCGGCTAAAAGGAGAGAAATTTGCGAACGAGAAGGATAACACGAGTGGCATTGTTTACGACGGCGGCGCTGTTACTGCATTTGGTCGAAGCGCTCCTGCCGCCTCTTTTGCCGTTCGCGCCGGGCGCAAAGATGGGGCTGAGCAACGTCGTTACCTTGCTCGCCATGGTGCTTCTTTCGTACACCGACGCCTATCTCGTATTGCTGCTACGCTGCTTTTTGGGCAGTGTGTTTGCCGGCAACGTTTCCTCGCTTTTGTACTCGTTGCCCGCCGGCGTCATCAGCCTTACGGTGCAACTTCTTTTGTACCACTTTTTGTACCGCTTTCTGAGCGTAATGAGCATCAGCTTCGCGGGAGCGGCGGTGCACAATGCCGTGCAGGTGGCTGTGGCGAGTTTTACCGTGCAGACCAATCTTTCGCTCATGTTGCCGTTTATGCTGCTTGCAAGCGTGATCGCGGGGCTGTTCGTCGGGATCGTCGCGTTCTTCGTGATCAAATATCTACCCAAAAAATTCTATATCGACGATTATAAAAAACGTCCGGGCAAAGAGCCGAAATAGACGTCTTTTAACGGGAGGTTTCGTTTCAACAAATGGAATTGCATTTTGCTGATCGTGCCGCGAAAATGAACGGCACGGCAACCAGAGAAATTTTAAAGCTTGTTTCGCGCCCCGAAATCATATCGTTTGCGGGGGGCTTGCCTGCCGCCGAATGCTTGCCGACAGCCGCCGTAAAAGCGATAGCCGACGAGCTTTTGGACAGCGGGGAAG
>JAIEBL010000143.1 GCA_029069015.1 Clostridiales bacterium | reverse complement strand
AAATATCGATCCCCGTCATATCCGCGTCGTAAAAGAAGACGTTGCCAAGTCGCGTTCGCGGGTTATCGTGGGCAGAGTAAAAGACGCCGACGAGCTCGGTGCGAACACGATCGTTTACGCCGAAGTAGAGGGCATGGAAGGGCTCCTCAGCGCCATCGTTCCCGGCACGGTGAACTACAACGTTAACGACAAAGTTAAGTTCGTGGTCGATCCCGAGGGTATCACCGTAGGCAACAAGCCGACCGTCAGCGAGGTAATCGCATCCAAGGTTGAAAGCGCACCCGCGTACATCTTCGTGGAAGAGAAACCCGCGAAGAAAGAGGTCCCCACCACTAAGGAAGCTCCTCAAGAAGAAGAAACCGCGGCAACCAAAGCGCCCGCTGCTAAGAAAGCAACGGCGGCTAAAAAGCCCGTAGCGGCTAAACCTGCGGCAGCTAAAAAACCCGCGGCGGCTAAGAAACCCGCACCCAAAAAGTAATCGATTAACTGCTGTATAACAAAAGACCGCGACAGTCAAATTCGACCGTCGCGGTTTTTCTTTTTTAATGTGCATTATTTAGTGGGATACTAGGTCTTAATTCAACATGGTAGATCTAAGTCTTTTATTTGCGGTAGGAATGATTGATTCTGTAAAGCAAGGTATCGGAGGCCTTCTTCCGTCATTCCGAGGGAAGCGGCGCGTGCGGCGCGCCGAGGAATCTAGCGAGTGAAGCGAGCGTAGTCTTTTTCGTCTTTCCCGCAAAGATAACGGTAAGGCATACGGTTCATATTAAAAAACGCAAGCCATGCGATTTCACACGGTTTGCGTTTGTTTTTAGCTTTATTTACGGCTAACGCCTAGATCCCTCGACTTCGCTCGGGATGACGAAAGAGGGTAAGCGTGACGCGCTCCCGTAATCACAATGTTTTGGCTATAATGCCGTTATGATTTGCGGGGCTTTGCGCTTACGCAGCCTTTATAGTTTTTTCAGCGTGTAGCCGTCTTTGCCGTCGAGAACGGCGTAGCCGCACTTTGCGATTTCGTCGCGCAGGCGGTCGCTTTCCGCCCAGTTTTTAGCGGCGCGCGCGGCTTTGCGCTCTTCGGCGAGGGCGCGCACGGCATCGGGTGCGTCTACTTGTTCTTCCTCTTTGATCGGGGGAAGATTGTCGAGTCCCAGTCCCAAAACTTTATCGAATTCAAGCGCGAGCTTGTAGACGTCGCTCGAATAGGGCGACTTTAAGAGCGTCCAGAGCACGCCGAGCGCAAGGGGAAGGTTGAGGTCGTCGTTCACGGCGTCCGCAAAATCTTTCTTTGCCTGCGCAAGGACTGCGGGGTCGGCAGCTTGCTTGCTTGCTTTGTGCTTTGCGAGCGTTTCGAGAAGGCGGTTGTAGGCGGTTTGTGCACCGTCAAGACCGACGAACGTAAAGTTCAGTTTTTTGCGGTAGTGTGCGTTCAGGCAGAAATAGCGGAAGGCGAGGGGATAGTAGCCGCGCTCGATAAGCTGATCGATCGTGTAGGTGTTGCCCAGCGATTTGCTCATTTTGCCACCGTCCACGAGCATGAACTCGCCGTGCATCCAGTAGTTGACCGTCTGCCTGCCTTCGCGCGCTTCGCTTTGCGCGATTTCGTTTT
>JAIEBL010000142.1 GCA_029069015.1 Clostridiales bacterium | reverse complement strand
CGTATACGGGACTTTCCGTTCCGCTCATCCTTGCGCCGCATGAAGAAAGTATCGTTTATTTTACGTTGTCGGAAATGCCGTTCGTGCTTGAAGACGGGGAAGAGGCACTTGCCCGCGCAAAACGCAAGGCGGGGCGTTTGCCAAAAATCACGCTCGGCGGCGAATACGGGGAATTATCTAAATGGCTCGTCCAACAAGTATGGAACAGCCGCTTTGCGGGCAGAACGGGCTTCTATCAGGTGAGCGGCGCATACGGTTTCCGCGATCAGTTGCAAGACTGTTTGGCGCTTTTGTACGCCGACCCTGCGAGCGTTCGGGCACATTTGCTCGAATGCGCGCAGCACCAATTCAAAGCGGGCGACGTGCAGCATTGGTGGCATCCGCCTGCCGTGGGCGTGCGCACGCACGTGTGCGACGATCGGCTTTGGCTCGTATACGTAGCGTGCGTCTACGCCTTGCAAACGGGCGATGACGCCGTCTTTTCCGAGCGCGTGCCCTTTTTAAACGACGTCCCCATTCAGCCGACAGAAGCAACGGTCTACGCTGCCGCAAACGTTGCAGCCGAAAAGGAATCGCTGTATGAGCACTGCTTGCGCGCACTCGCGGTGGTGTTCGACCGCGGCGTGCACGGGCTGATCCTCTTGCGCGGCGGCGATTGGTTGGACGCGCTCGATGTGGCGGGCAAGGAAGGCAAGGGGGAAAGCGTCTGGTGCACGATGTTTGCCGTACGCGTGCTGACCCTCTTTTTGCGCCACGTGAAAGACGAAAAGGAACGCGAACTCCTCGGTCGCGCGCGCGACGAATTGCAATGCGCGGCACAAAACGCGTTTTATAACGACCGCTTTTTGCGTGCCGTTACGGATGACGGCACAGTACTCGGCGCGCCCTCTGCTAAGGCGTGCAAGATCGATCTGCTTGCGCAAAGCTTCGCCACGCTTTGCGATATCGGTACGCGCGAGCAGCAACAGGCCGCGCTCACGACGGCATACAACATGCTCGTGGACGAGGAAAAGGGGATCATTTCGCTGTTCGATCCGCCGTTTACTTCGCCCGACGGCATAGGGTATTTGGGGAAGTATCCGCCATACGTGCGTGAAAACGGCGGGCAGTATACGCAAGCCGCCGTGTGGTACGTGTTTGCGCTCTTCAAAGCGGGCGAAACGGAAAAAGCGAACAAGCTGCTCTCGTATCTTTCGCCGATTGCCAAATGCGCGACGAAAGAGGGCGTGGCGGCGTACGGCGGCGAACCGTACGTAACGGCATCGGACGTTTACGGCGGGGCTTTTAACGGCTATGCGGGGTGGACGTGGTATACGGGTTCGGCGTCGTGGCTGTATAAGCTTCTGATCGAGCAGTACGCCGGCATTACCGTGCGCGGCAGTACGCTGATCTTCGACCCGCACTTACCGCAAAGTACGCCCTCGCTTACCGTGACCGTGCTATACGAAAACGAAAGGATCGAAATCGAGATCGTCAATTCCAAAAACAGCGGCGATTGGCGCGTTCGCATCGGCGGGGTCGTCTACAACACGCCGCAGCTAAGGCTACACAAAGGGCTTGCGGGGAAGAGAATTGCGGTGGTCCGCTTGCCGAACAAATAGGAATATTGAAATAGCACTCTAAAAGTAATAAATCTTTCAGAGTGCTATTATTATGCTGAGCGCAGACGTTTCAGGTCAGTAGTCTTTGAGTCCCAACAGGTAATCGAGTCCAACGTCGAAATATTGCGCAAGCTTGAATAGAGCCGACGCGCTCGGTTCTTGCTTGCCCGTTTCCCAATAGCTTATGCTTGCATTGCTCAGTCCCAATTCTTCGGCAAGCTGATTTTGTCCGATCTTTTTTTCCGTTCTGAGCTCTTTCAGCCTGTCGGCAAAAACCTGCCTGTTGAATTTTTTGATATTGTTCTGCATACGAATATTCTAACTTATGTTAGCAAAAATCACTCGACTTCTAATTATAATTAGACTATACTCATTCTGCAATCATTATGTACGGAAGCCCGAAAAACGAAAAAGATTGCGGAAAGAGTCCGTTTGTACTGGACAAACCGCAGAGAAGGGGTTTATACTCTTAGTATCTGCATAATGCGAACAAAGGAGCGGATATGTTAACCATCGAACATTTGACCAAGACGTACGGCGGGTCGGCGCATAAAGCGGTAGACGATCTGAACCTTACGTTAAAGGCGGGCGAGATTTACGGCTTTTTAGGGCCGAACGGTGCGGGCAAAACCACGACGATCAAAATCGTGACGGGTATTTTGCAGTACGGCGAAGGGAAAATTACGGTGTGCGGGCACGATCTGCGCAGTGACACGATCGAAGCCAAACGCCATATCGGGTATGTTTCGGACAGCCACATTCTCTACGATAAGCTGACGGGCAGAGAGTACGTCAACTTTTTGGCGGATATTTACGGCGTGGACGTTGCGACGCGTAAAAAACGCGCCGAGGCCTTACTCGAAAAATTCGAGCTTACGAATGCGTACGATTCGCAGATCAAAACGTATTCGCACGGTATGAAGCAAAAAATCAATATCATCGGCGCGCTGATCCACGACCCGGATTTATGGATATTGGACGAGCCGATGACGGGCTTAGACCCGCAATCCTCCTTTTGCTTAAAGGAACTGATGCGTGCGCATTGCGAGGCGGGGAAGACGGTGTTTTTCTCGACGCACGTTCTCGAAGTCGCCGAAAAGATCTGTGACCGCGTGGGCATTATCGTAAAGGGTAAGCTGTTGCTCGAGGGCACGCTCGACGAAATCAAGGCGGCAAAGGGCGATCAATCGCTCGAAGAAGTCTTCCTGTCGGTGGCGGGCGCAGAAGAAACGGCAGTGCACACGGAAAAGGCGGGCGAGCATGCGTAATCTGTTTTTGATCGTTCGGCTATTGTTTCGGCACATGTTTGCGCGCGACCGCACCAAAACGAAAAAGCGCAAGCGGTGGGCAACCGTGATCTTGCTTTCTCTTGCGTACGTTCTGATTGAAGCCGTGCTCGTCTACGTAGCGTATATATTCGGTAGCCTTGCAACGCTTCTGGAAGTTCAAAGCGAGTTACTGACGCTTCTTTTCATAATCGCTATCTTTGTCGTCTTCGTGTTCGGCGTGGTGGCGGTGCTCAACAACCTGTATTTTTCACGCGATACGGAATTCTTTTCCGCTTTACCCATAAAACCCGTGACCATCTATGCGGCAAAGCTCTTCGTGGTGTATGCGTGCGAAACGGTGCTTATGGCGGCAATCTTACTGCCTTGCGCCATTACGGCGGCGGCGTTTATGAAAGTGAGCGTGCTGTTCTACGTTTTACTGCCCTTTATGGTGGTGCTCATGCCCTGCATTCCGCTGTTCTTTGCGGCAATCATCGCCGTTCCCGTCATGTATATCGTGTCGTTCTTTAAAAAACGGGGCGCGGCGGGTTCGATTGCAGCCATCATGCTCGTTGCCGCATTTTTCGTCGGGTACTACCTTCTGATGATGCGTTTTCAGAAGTTTATGGAAACGGAAGATCCGCTCGAAGTGCTTCTCAAATTCCGCGAAGCAATGCAAAAAGTTTGCAAAGCGTTCTATCCCGTGTATGTGCTCGTAAAAGGTGCACTCTTGTTGCCCTTTTTCGGACTTAGTGCGGGCGCATCCGCACCGATCGGTTTTCTGATCTTTTTGGGGTGCGTGGCAGTCATGGGGGCGCTCTCCGTATTGCTCTCGGTTGCCGTGTACCGCAGGGGTGCTGCCGCCGTGCTCGAGGGGGCGGCGAAAGCGCAAAAGAAAAACGGCTCGTATAAGACCACGGGCCTCACCAAAGCCATCTTTGTGAAAGAATGGCGCGAGCTCGTGCGCACGCCTGCCTTTGCGTTCCAATGCTTGTTCGGCGTCGTGATGTGTCCGCTACTACTCGGCTTCTCGGCGTTTATGACGATGACGAATGGCGCTACATTCGGCGGTGTGACGGGGGATTTCAATCGACTGATCTATTTGTGGTTTATCCTTGCCATGGGCGCGGGGATGAACGTGGGCGCATCCACTGCGTTCACGCGCGAGGGTGAAAAGTTCTGCTACTGCAAATTGTTGCCTGTGAGCGCGGTAACGCTCGTTAAGGCAAAATCTTTCTTGTATATGCTCGTGGGCGCGATTTCGTCGCTGTTAGGCTTTACGGTGCTTTGTATTCTCGCATTCGACGTATCGTTCTTGTTGCTGGGCATACCTTTTCTCGTGCTGTATCTCATATCGTTCGTGCACTTCGGTATGTTCTTCGACCTTTCCAAACCCAAGCTCGATTGGAAGACGCCCAACGAAGCCGTCAAGCACAGCGCAAACGCCATGGTCCCCATGTTCGCCAATATGGGCTTTTCGCTCGCGCTCATCGTCGCGGCGTTCGTTGCGTACTATTTCTTGGGGGACGCGGGGTGTTCTCGCGTGGTTTGCTTAGCCGTTTCGTGGTCGATTCTGTACGCATGCGTGCTCGCCGTCGGCATTCCCGTGTCTATTCGTTTGTACCGCACTTGTCAGCATAAGCTTGACCGTATCAGCGTATAAGGCAGGCGGTATGGACAAACAAGTCGAAAAAGAGGAAAAGTGCGCGGAAGAAAGCGCGGGCGAAGAAAACGCGCAAGTAAACGAGAACGAGCCTACGCCGCGGAAGAAAAAGGGCAGGACGCTCTTAGAACTGTTTTTTACGTATTTTAAAATCGGACTGTTTACATTCGGCGGCGGTTACGCTATGATCGCGCTTTTGGAACGGGAATTCGTGGAGCGCAAAAAGTGGATAGGGCGCGACGAGTTTACCGACGTTATCGCGATTGCCGAATCCACGCCCGGACCGGTTGCCATCAACTGCGCAACGTACATAGGGTATAAGGTGGGCAAATTCAGCGGCGCACTGGTTGCCACGCTTGCGGTCTGCATTCCTTCGTTTGCGATCATTTTTGCGATTTCTCTCTTTTTTGACGCCTTTTTAAAGTTCAAATACGTAGCCTACGCCTTTCGCGGCATACAGGCTTGCGTTGTTTTTCTGATTCTTTCGGCGGGCATCAAAATGTTCCGCGGTCTGAAAAAGACGCCGCTCGGCATGGTTTTGTTCGTGGCGGCGTTCGGCCTACTCATCGCGTTTTCCTTGCTTGCGGTGAATTTTTCGTCCGTCTTTTTTATTCTGATCGGCGGCGTGGTCGGGCTGATTGCGTATGGGATCGGCATTATCCGTGCGCGCAAAACCGAAAAGGCGAACGATTCCGCGGCGCAGGGTAAACAGGAAGAGGCAGATACGAACGGGGAGGAAGCCCAATGATTTACTTGCGGTTGTTTCTTTCCTTTCTCAAAGTGGGCGCGCTCTCGTTCGGCGGTGGCATGGGCATGATTTCGATTATTCGCGAAGAGTGCCTCGTGCACGGTTGGCTTACGGAAGAAGCGCTCATGAACTTTATCGCCGTTTCCGAGTCTACGCCGGGGCCCATCGC
>JAIEBL010000141.1 GCA_029069015.1 Clostridiales bacterium | reverse complement strand
ATTCCGCTCGGCGGCTACTGCGCTTTTGAGGGCGAAGAAGATACGGACGATACACCGAAAGAAGAAAAGCAAGAGCCTTTCGAAGAGGTTCGAACAGCCGAAAGCGAACAAAGTCCTACGGGTGTCGCTACGCAAGGCGGGGAAGCGGTTACAGAGAACAGCATAGCGGAAAAGCCGCGTTCATTTATTCAGGAAAAGCCTTGGAAACGCATTATCGTTTTGCTTGCGGGGGGTGTGTTCAATATCCTTTCGGCGGTGATTTTTTCTTTTCTGTTCATTCTCATCGTAGGGTACGGTACGCCGCGCGTACAAAAAGTGTATTATCCAGAGGGTAGTGAAACGCCGTACTGCGCGCTATGGGAAAACGACGAAATCATCAAGGTCAACGGTAAAAGAATCGGTATCATGCACTCGTTCGAAGATTTGACCGAAAACCTTAATTTGGATAGCACGGTAACCGTTACCGTTCGTAGAAACGGCAAAATCCAGGACGTTCAGCTTACGGTGCAAACCATAAAGGTGGAAGAAGAGACGTACGTGGGGTTCGGGTTTTCCTCCGATCGCATCTATCATAATAAACGGATCGGCGATGCTTTTTTATACGCGGTTCCGTTTACGGCAAAACTCGGTTGGACGATTTTAGGCAGCTTCTTTCAACTGATTACCGGCAAAATTGCACTAACGCAGCTTACTGGCCCCGTGGGCACGGTCAGCATGATGGCGGATGTAGCGCGTATGGATTGGCGGAATATTTTCGTTTTACTGCCGCTGATTGCCGCAAATCTGGGCATTTTCAATCTTCTGCCTATCCCCGCGCTTGACGGTTCCAAGGTGATTTTTACGCTCATCGAATGGATTCGCAAAAAACCGATCAACCGCAAAATCGAAAACTATATTCACGTTGTGGGGCTGTTTATCCTAATGGCGTTCGTGATCATCGTGGATATCGTAGGCATGGTATTGCGAAGGTAACCTTTTGAGGAGATACGAAACAGAAGTGAAAACCACGAGAAAAGTTCAGGTAGGGGATATCGCCATCGGGGGTGGCGCGCCCATATCGGTGCAATCAATGACGAATACACCTACGGCAGATGAAAGTGCTACGCTTTCGCAAATTACTGCGCTCTCAAAAGCAGGCTGTGATTTGGTACGCCTTGCCGTAACGAACGAAGAAGAGGTTGCCGTTTGCCGCCGTATACTTGCAAAAACGAACGTACCGCTTGTAGCGGACATTCAATTCGACTATCGCCTTGCGGTGGCTTGCAGCGATATCGGTTTTCAGAAAGTGCGCTTTAACCCCGGCAATATCGGGAGCGAAGCGGGCGTCAAAGAACTCGTGCACGCTTGCAAAACGAACGGAACGGCGATCCGTATCGGCGTAAACGGCGGTTCGCTACAAAAAGATCTGCTCGAAAAATACGGCAGAACGGCAGAGGCGCTTGCCGAAAGCGCGCTTATGCATGCGGTATTATTGGAAAAATTCGGCTTTTACAATACCGTGCTTTCGGTCAAATCATCCGACGTGCGCACCTGCATACAAGCCTACACCATCTTACACGAAAAATGCGATTATCCGCTCCACTTGGGCGTTACGGAGAGCGGGGCAAAGCTTGCGGGCATCGTAAAATCTTCTATCGGAATCGGCGCACTTTTATATAACGGAATCGGTGATACAATCCGCGTTTCGCTTACGGGTGACCCTGTCAGCGAGGCGGAAACCGCCGTGCGTATCCTGCAATCGCTGAACTTACGCAAAGGCGCGGAAATCGTTTCTTGCCCTACGTGTTCGCGTTGCGGCATCGATCTTGCCGCACTATACGGCGAGGTGGAAACCATGCTTCGCGGCGTGCAAAAGCCTGTAAAGGTTGCGGTAATGGGGTGCACGGTAAACGGACCGGGAGAAGCTGCCGATGCCGATTTCGGCATAGCAGGCGGCAAAAACGGGAAGTCGGTGATATTCTCTAAGGGCGAAGTGCTCAGAACCGTATCAAACGAGCAGATCATCCCCGAGCTGCAAGCGCTCTTAGATGAATTTTTGCAGAACCAATAAACAGGCAAGCGTAAACAATGGAAAAACTGATGGTTTTATTTCACGAGCAGACGAACAACGAGTTTTCGTTTTTGAAACTCTCGTCTGTCAACGTTTATATGCGTAAAGCAACGTTTGATTTTACGTTGCTTTATCCTGCATCGATGGAAAAAATCGTGGAAGAAAACCGCCCGCTTATCGAAAACACGTTGAAACGAATCATTAAAAGCGCCGCTACGGTCAACGTACGTTTAAAAAAGAGCTATTTCGATTTTGCTTTTTTCAAAGCCGATTTTATGGCATTTTTATCGCGGTATCCCGTGGTTGCTCATACGCTTATCGATAACGATATCACCGTTTCCGAGCAGGACGGTATGCCCGTCATCACGCTTTCCATGCCCGAAAGTATGGCGGACTACTGTGAAACGCAAAACGTACGCACGGCAATAGAGGACTTCTTGTTCATTTCCTTTTGCGAACCGATCGGCCTTAAAATCGTTTCGGATAAGCCCGAACTTACGGTAGAGTATGCCTCACCCAAAGAAAGTACATTTGTGCTCGACCGGCCGCAAGAGGGGCGACTGATCCGCCCGCAAAACGTGGAAGATTTTATCGGACGTATCATCTACGAACCGGCGGGCTACATAGAAGACGCGACCGAGCCCAAGGAATCCGCCGTGCTTTGCGGTACGATTTCCAAAATCTACGAGCAGGCCAGGAAGCCGAAAGAGGGCGAAACGGAAGGCCGAAAGTTCTTTAAGTTCACGCTCGAAGATTTCACTGGTCAAATGCCGTGTGTCTATTTTCCCACTAAAAAGACGGTGGAACAATTCGGGTTGCTGATCGCGGGCAAGCAAATCGTGGTGCGCGGCAAAATCGAAGAGGACACCTAT
>JAIEBL010000140.1 GCA_029069015.1 Clostridiales bacterium | reverse complement strand
GCTCACCGTCGATGCGGAGCGCGGGGACTGCGGTCGTGTTCCTGACCGCTTGCAGGAGCGGGGAAAGAGATGTGTATTCGTTCGCTTTAAATGCGGGTAAACTTACCGAATCGGTAATTTTTGCGGCAACGATCACTTGCACGCCCCCGAATGTGAGCGTGGCGTCGATCGTGTCGGCGGTGACGGTATCGTCTGCGTGCCGCTTTAAGCCCATGTCTACGTCGAACCCGATGCCCAACAGATTGAACGGCATGAGGATATGAACGCTTTCATCCGTGATTTTGATTTCGTGTTCGGCAAAGAGCGCACCCAAAATATCGCCCGAAAGCGGACTTTCACCTCCCGAAGCCGAATGATTCCCGCCGCCGCCAAGCAGGGAAGTCAGCGCCGCCGTGTCGAGCATGAGCTTGTTTTCGCCTGCGGAAAGGTAGAGCTTGTCGCGCCGATACACGGCAAAGAGGTCGCCCACCGCAAAGCGGTAGTCGGCATTTGCAATATCGATCAGTCCCGTAACGGGCAGCGTTTCGGCGAAAACGGTGATATCCGCCGTAAGTGCCAGCGATTTTGTACCCGAAATGTAGGGCCCGAACGCTTCGCTCAAATAGTCGGCAGGGCCTTTTTCGGTTTCTACGCCCGACCCGATACCCGTGGGCACGTAGTCGATAAAGGGTTGCGCCCGTTCGGGCATGCCGTTCTCTTCATAGGTGAAGACTTCGTTGAGCACGCTGGTGGCTTTGATGCCGCCCATGATGTCGATATTGTAGACGTCGTAGCCGTCGATTTTCAAAATCTTCCAATCGGAATCGATCGTATAGACGATGCGGCAGGATAAAAATTCGGGGAAGGATGCCGTGCCCGCAAAGGTAGACATTTCGTATCTTCCGTACTTTTGCGCTTCCTCGGGATCGAGCACCAATTCGAACGTGTATGTACCGTCGCCCATCGAAAGAAGTTGCCCCGATTGCACGGACTGCTTCGTCACGCTGTATTTGCAGATGTCGCGCGGCACGACGCCGTACCGTTTACGGTATACGACGGGGTCAAGCTCGGTAATGTCGGTCGGCCAACCCGTGACGGTGCTACCTTTTGTGTAGCCCTTTTTGTAGAGGATCGCGCCGTCTTTGAAGTACTTTTGCTCGGCGACCGACGCAATCGCCGAAAGCGAAACGGATTCGGCGAACAGGTGGCTGCCGTCTATGGCGCGGAAGTTGACCACGTTCTGCTTGTAAAAGCCCATTGCCGTGATCGTGCCCGTCGTGGTGGACTGCGCCTTGTCGGTGCGCAAAAAGACACCCGCGGCAATGGCGAAATTTTCAGCCGCGGAATAGTCTTTGGGGGAATCCTTGCCCGCTTCTTTGTCGGCGATGTCGCAAATGGACGAGTAAATATCGAACGCCGCGAAACTTTGGTCGGCGTACAGATTGTGGTTTGCCGTAAGCAAATAGAACACGATCGATATGATCGGGATCAATGCAAGCAGCAATTTGGTTCTTTTAATATGCCATCTCATTTTTTTATACGATGCTCCGTGCGTAAAACGCAGGCGACGATGTTGATTTCGGGGAGTAGCCGAGGCCGAAAAACCCGCATATATTATAAAGTTAGGCGTACTCAACTATAATTATAGCGCAAAATGTCGTAATTGTAAAGATTATTTGATTTTTTTCGCATTTGAATGCGGTAAGCGCCCCTAAAAATTGCACTTTTTTGCAAATTCCGAGAAATCAAAACAAAAGCAAAAGGGAATTCGCCTTTCTTGTTCGACAGACGGTTTGCGTTATGTGTTTCGGGTGGCGCGTAGGCCGCTTTCCCCTCTGTGAAAATAAAATGTTGTTTTTCCTGTTGCGCGAAAGGGGCGAGGTACTTGACAGCCGACGCGGACCTGTGGTATTATGATAGAATGAAAAAAATACGTACGGGCACGGAAACGGGGAATGCGCGTAAGAAAGGACTTTCCCCTATAAACGGCTCTGTGGAAAACGAAATACAAAACACCAGACGACTGATGGACGACGGCAACGGGGTGGGCGACGCAAAGCCCGTCAAGCCTTCGCGCGCCAAAAAGGGCAAGGAAAGTGCGGCGGATGAATCGCGCGCGCGCCTGCAAACGCTTCCCAAAGTCGTTACCAAAGACAGCACCATCGATCTTGCCATCGACAGGAGTATGTTCGACGGCGAAGCGGAGCGGCAGGACGTTGCCCGTAGCGTGACCATCGACGGCAACATGCTCAGCCAAGATAAGGTGCGGGCGCAAAAAAAGAAAAAGCGGGTCGTCAATTCCGACCTTACCTATGCCGAGCGGTACGAATCCGACTACATGCACGGGCTTTCTTCCTTTCAGGTGGAAAAGCGGGAAGCGGACGGCTATGTGAACGTCAGCAAAAAGAAGTCGGGTAAATCGTACGGACGCATCCTGTTTTCCAACCTGTTTACCTTCTTCAACATGCTCACCTTTGCCGTGGCGGCGGCGCTCATCGCCGTCGGCGCAGGTCTCAACCAACTGTTCTTTTTGGTAATCATCACGCTGAATATCCTGATCGGCATCGTGCAGGAGATCAAGAGTAAGCGGGCGGTAGATAAACTGAATCTCGTGACAGCGTCCACGGCGATCGTGGTGCGCGACGGGGCAAGGATCGCCGTACCCGTTGCCGACGTGGTGCTCGACGACGTGCTCGTGCTTGAAATGGGCAAGCAGATCCCCGCCGACGCCGTCGTGATTAAGGGCGAGATCGAAGTCAACGAAAGTCTTCTTACGGGTGAAAGCGTGTCGGTGCGCAAAACGGAAAACTGCGAGCTGTTTGCGGGCAGTTTCGTTACGAGCGGCACGGCGTACGCGCGCGTTATGAAAGTGGGCGCGAACAACTACGTGGAAACGCTCACCTCATACGCAAAGAAGTACCGTAAGCCCAAGTCGGAGCTGAATAACTCCATCCGTTTGATCATCAAGGTGGTCGCGTGCGTGCTTATCCCGCTCGCCGTTTTGATGCTCTTTAACGCGTACCATTCGTACACCGGTCCGCAGGAAGAGAAGTGGAAGACGATCATTTCCAACACGTCGGGCGCGGTCATCGGCATGATTCCTTCGGGTATGTTTCTGCTCACGAGCTCGGCGCTTGCCGTATCGGTCGTGCGCCTTGCCAAAAAGAGAACGCTCGTACAAGATCTGTACTGTATCGAAATGCTCGCGCGCGTCGACGTGCTTTGCCTGGATAAAACGGGGACGATTACCGACGGCAGCATGCGGGTGAACAACGTCATCGAAATCAAGGGCGGCAACACCGACTATAGCTTGCAGGAAATCATCGGAAGTATGCTGACCGCCACCGAGGACAACAACCAAACGGCGATGGCGCTTGCCGATAAGTTCGGATACAGCAAGGTGCTGACGCCCAAAACGGTCATACCGTTCTCGTCGCGCCGTAAGCTTTCCGCCGTCACGTTCGAGGGAGCGGGGACGTTCCTTTTGGGCGCGCCCGAATTCGTGCTCAAAGATATGGGCGTCAGAATCGAAAAAATCGTAAACGACAACGCCGCCAACGGCTTCCGCGTGATTTGTCTTGCGCATTCGCCCGCCGAAATTTCGGGCGACAAACTGCCCGCCGTCCGGCGTCCGCTTTGCCTCGTGGTCATCGAAGACCATATCCGCGACGATGCCATGCAAACCATCAAATGGTTCAAAGAGAACAACGTGTCGGTGCGTGTGATTTCGGGCGATAATCCTGTGACCGTGTCCGAAGTGGCGCGCAGGGTGGGCGTGGAAAACGCAGAACTGTATATTTCGCTCGAAGGGCTGAGCAATCAGGAAGTGATCGAAGCGGCGGAAAAATACACCGTGTTCGGCAGAGTGACGCCCGAGCAAAAGAGCCTGCTCGTAAAGGCGCTCAAAGCCAAAGGGCATACCGTAGCTATGACGGGCGACGGCGTGAACGATATCTTGGCGATGCGCGAAGCCGACTGCTCGGTGTCCATTGCGTCGGGTAGCGAAGCGGCGAGAAACGTGAGCCACTTGGTGCTCCTCGACAACAATTTCACGAGCATGCCCGACGTCGTGCGCGAGGGGCGGCGCGTCGTGAACAACATTCAGAAATCGTCGTCGCTGTTCCTCATGAAAACGTTCATGAGTATGGCGCTTTCGGTGATTTTCCTCATCATGCGCAAGCAGTATCCCTTCGATACGTCCAACTTGTTGCTCTTGGAATTCCTGGTCATCGGCGTGCCGAGTTTCATGCTCGCCATGCAGCCGAATACGAACATTATCCGCGGTAAATTCTTAAACAACGTCATAGGGCGATGTATACCCGGGGGCATTGCGTTGACGGTATCGGTCATGGCGATTTATTTTTACAGCCGCGGCATCGTTGCGAGCATCTCGCCCGAAACGTATAAAAGCATGCTCGTGTTGACGCTGACCTACACGGGTCTGATCATCCTGTATAAAAACTGTGAACCGTTCAATGCGTTCCGCGTCGTTCTCGTGGTGGCTATGGTGGCTGCAAGCGTGGTTGCCATCGTGTTCTTCCCGCGTGTGTTCGGCGTTGCCAAACTCGGTATCACCGATTTGTTCTATATGACCACGATCGTCCTTGCGGGTTACTTCGTGGTGTCGATTATGATGAGCGTAATGCGTGCCGCAAAAATGTTACAGTAGGCAGCGTTACTGCGTGGAGGCGTTATGTCGGATAAACTTTTCAAAACGATATCTGTTATTGCCCTGTGCGTGATCGGCGCGGCTTTGTTCGTGCTGGCGGTCATGCAAATCGTGCGGTATTGCCACGCCAACAAAAAGTCGGCAAAGCTCGAATGCAAGATCATTCCCGACAGCAAGCGCCTCATTTGGCGTATCGTCAATACGGGCGTGCGCGATATCGTCATCGTGGAAATCGGCATTCGCTGCGCAGACCTTGTGGCGTCGTACCGTCCGCTTTTCGCGGCGACCGAGGATATCAACAATATCCCGCACCTCATTCAGAGCGGGGATATCGCGTCGTACCGCAAGGAAGCGGATCGGTTTATGTTCCGTCAGTCCGAAGCAGACCAACTTAAAGTTTCCAATCCCTACGTGTACTTTTACGTAAAAGACGCCGAAGGGAAGACGTATGTAGAACGCAGCGACTACAAATTCGTACAGTATCTGACCATGCAGCTCGGAGGCGGCAGATAAATTGATTAAGGAAGTACCGATCAACGATAACTGGCTGTTTTGCAACGGGTTTGACAAAGCTTGCCTCGAAAAAGATTATTCTTGGGAAAACAGCTTCATAACGTCTTTGCCGCACAATATCTACGAGTGCGGCGAGGACTATTTCGACGAACGCAACATGCAGCGCGTCGTTACATATTCGCGGGTGCTTACCGTGCCGGATTCGTATTTGGGTAAGCGCCTGCTTCTTCGTTTCGAGGGTGTGCTGTCCTACGTAGAGGTCTACGTGAACGGCATATTCGTCACGAGCCACAAGGGCGAAACGCCCTTTACGGCCGACGTGACCGCGCCGCTGCTCTACAACTATGAAAACCGGATCGTCCTCAAAGTGGATTCGGGCATTCGTAAAGACGTCCCTTGCAGCGGGATCCGCGGACCGCATTGCGGCTTCGGCGGCATTCACCGCGACGTCGTATTTCTGATTTGCGACGGGCGGGACATCCGCGACGTTTGTATGCGCTATAACGCCGCCGACCAGACGGTGACGGCGGACGTAGAACTGTTCGATTGGTATCCCGATACCGAGCTTGACGGCGAAATCCTCTGCGACGGCGGCAAATCGCTTTGCAGCTTGGCCTTGCGTTCGGTGCAAGGGTCGCACGTGCGCTTAAAGGGCGATGCGTCTGGCGCGGTGCTTTGGAGTCCCGATACGCCTCAGATGTATACGGCGCTCATTCGCTTAAAGCAGGGCGGGAACGTGCTCGATTGCAAGTACGTGCCCTTCGGGTTTAAAACGGCGGTCTTTTTGCGTGACGGCTTTTATCTGAACGGCGTGCGCACCAA
Source organism: Clostridiales bacterium (assembly GCA_029069015.1). Classification (GTDB taxonomy): domain Bacteria; phylum Bacillota; class Clostridia; order Christensenellales; family Pumilibacteraceae; genus Pumilibacter. Next base: position 732 of record JAIEBL010000140.1, on the reverse strand, counting down.
GCTTATCGGCTTACTGCGTGCCGACAGCTATCCCGTCATCGGACGGGCGGCGACGGAGCAGACCGAGCGGCGGGATGCGCGGCTTATCAAAGAAGCCGGCTGCAACGCCGTGCGTACGATGGGACTAGCCGGCAAAGATTTCATTGACGAGTGCAACAAAATCGGCCTTATGGTCATCGAAGATGTTTACGGCGACGGGTACGTAGGCAGCGGCGATTGGCGCGACGCGTTTATCGCAGGCGTGACCGATATGGTGGTACGCGACCGCAATGCGCCTTCGATTATCGGTTGGGGCGTGCGCGTGAACAATTCGCGCGATTGCGACGAACTTTATTTTAAAGCCAATCAGGCGGCAAAGCAAGCCGATCCTACGAGGAACACGATCGGCGCGCGCGGGTTTACGGGCAGCCACATGTTTGAAGACGTCTTTGCGTACGGTAGCAAAAGCGGGCCGTACAGCAAGGCGAATAAGCTCTTTATGCCGCATTTTATCGGCGAGCATTCGGGTGGCGCGGTGGCAAAGCCGTACGACACCGAGAGCATACGCGTGCGGCAGGCACTCGCGCATTTGGAAGTTCTGGACGACGTGCTCGGCTCGTCGAGCGCAGGTGCGTTCGGTATGAGCTTTTGCGACTTTGCGGCAGGGGGGGGGCAGGGCAGCGGCGACGGACTTAACCATTAGGGCTTTTTCGTCTCGTTCCTTAATCAGAAACTTGCTTCATACGCCTACAC